>CAZYXN010000044.1:0-21015 GCA_964651105.1 uncultured Muribaculum sp.
GTGATGATAAAAGAGGGCAATCCGTATTTCATAGACTTTCAAGGCGGACGACGCGGACCATGGCAATACGACCTTGTATCATTTTTATGGCAAGCCAAAGCGGGCTTTCCCAAGAACCTGCGTGAACACCTTATCGAAACCTATATTTCGGCAGCCTCTGAATTCACAGAAACCGACAGCGCCGGGACATGGCACGCACTTCCCTATTTCATATTATTCCGAACCCTTCAGGTGCTCGGAGCATATGGATTTCGCGGTTATGTAGAGCGGAAACCACATTTTCTCCAAAGCATTCCGGCGGCAATAAACAATCTCCGGGAATTACTCTCCAACGAATTTTCAGAGATTCCTTATCTGTCAAAACTGCTTACAGAAATGGTCAATCTCAAGCAATTCCAACCGGTCACACCAAGCAATCGCCTGACCATCAAAGTCGCCAGTTTCGGCTACAACCGTCACGGCATCCCAACAGACACATCTGGCAACGGCGGAGGATTTGTGTTTGACTGTCGCGGACTTCACAACCCCGGAAGATACGACGAATACAAGCATCTTACCGGTCTTGACAAAGAGGTGATTGGCTTTCTGGAAAACGACGGGTCGATTCTGAAGTTTCTGGATGAAGCCTGCGCAATGGTCGACAATTCCGTAGAAACCTATATAGACCGAGGATTTACCAGCCTGATGGTAAGTTTCGGATGCACCGGCGGACAACACCGCTCGGTGTATAGCGCCGAACACATGGCAACGCATCTTCATTCAAAATTTCCGGAAGCAGCAATCGAGCTTACACATTATGAACTTGGCAAAAGAGAGATTATAAAATGAAAGCAATGATATTTGCAGCCGGACTCGGAACCAGACTTCGCCCCATTACCGACTCCATCCCCAAAGCCCTTGTTCCGGTTGGAGGAGTCCCAATGCTGCAACGTGTTATCACAAATCTAAAAAATGCGGGATTTGACCACATAATCGTCAATGTGCACCATTTTCCTGACATGATAATAAATTTTCTCAAAGCCAATCAAAATTTCGGCATCGACATAGCCATCAGCGATGAAAGAGAACGATTGCTCGATACAGGAGGCGGCATAGCGAAAGCCTCCTGCCTGCTAAACGGGACAGAACCGGTCTTAGTCCATAACGCCGATATTCTCACAGACATCAATCTTGTAGATTTTTACAACCGACATATCAGCAGCAACGCTGACGCCAGTCTAATTGTAAGCAATCGCAAGACATCGAGATATCTCCTTTTTGACAAAGAGATGAAAATGCACGGGTGGATAAACGAGAAAACCGGCGAGTCAAAACCGCAGCATATCGATAAGGCCCAATCGGATCTGCAGAAATATGCATTCAACGGTATTCACGTAATCTCTCCCTCGCTTCTGCCGGAACTTACCGCATTCGGCAAAAACGAGCCATTTTCAATTATCGATTTTTATATCAGCAATTGCCAGCATAAAGCAATCCACGGTTATCTCCCACAGTCAAAATACTCTTGGTTCGACATCGGCAAGCCGGACTCCCTCTCAGCAGCTGACCGCCACATTTCCGAAGAAGCGTAGAACGCCACAAGAAACCTCTCCGACAGGCAAACAGCGCACCTAATAGAGTCCCTCGAAGTTTCGCATGCAGAAAAATCAATCGACCCGCAGCGAACCGCCGCAGTTTAATCATGCACCTCAGGACACATGGGAAAGAGATTGCCACCAATCTATGTCCTGACCAAGAATGCAGAACAGACGATGACGAGGTAAAATACGATGATGACGTAAAGAAAGAATGTGATTTGTACAACATGGTTTAAATAGTATTAGATGGTTATTAAAAATGTTTCAAGCGCAAATATAATACAAAAATCGACACAAAGTATGTACAAATTATCGCAAGGTATCAAAAATTTTTCATTTCGCTATCCAACTTACGTCCGGTCTTATCGATATAATACCAATCATCGCTTTCCCAATAATGGTATTCGCCGCCGCTCCCTTCAACTTCTTTCTCCTGACCGGCATCAGTGACCTTCGCCCTCCCGTTCTCAAAAGGGAATCCAAAAGCGAAGCGAGGCGTGATAACAGTGTTTCCCAGCTCGTCGGCATATCCAATTCTGCCTCTTTCGTCAACAATGCGATACATACCGTCTTTGACATAGTCATCACCGTTGTCATATTGAAATGCCGGATATTTCTTATTTATACGTTTCTCATAATCGGATAATTTAAATATTACAGGCAACGCCATCCATTGATCAACAGGAACACAATCCCATTTACCAGGAGTAAATTTCGGGAAAGACTTTATAATCCTTAACGCCTCCGCATCAAGCGCCGGATGCTTTTTCTTGAATATTTTTATCGAGTCAACAATCCCGGTTTTATCAACATGAAATCCCACAACAACCCGTCCTTGTATATTTTTGTCATATGCCTCTTTCGGATACTGCAAATTATCATAGACATACTCAAGCATCGCCCTATCTCCTCCGGGGAACTGCGGCGATGACTCATGCCCAGTAAACGTCATGTCGTCAACATTGACTGCATCCATGTTTGAGAATGCAGCCTTCCGATACATTTTACCGGAACAACCAGCAGTCAACAACACCATCAACACAGATATAACATATGGTATTTTTCTCATATTCATGCTGTATAATAACACATCATATTTGAATAAACAAATATATGCCTTTTTTCGCCTACATTAGCCGCTTTTTTGAAGAAACAGACTTAAACGCCCAAACAAATCGCCTGACGCAATTATGCCAACATGCATGGTATTTATATAGGAATGAATACATTTGCGGGAGATTTCGGAGCTGTGAAATTTTATGTTAATTTTTTTTGACAAAATTAAGACTTGTTTGTTATAATAAATGTAGTAACTTAGCACATTAATTTTACAACAGGATGAAGAATAAGCGTAAATTTTTGACCGGCAAATATTTCGCCCTTGTTTTAGTGGCAGCCGCAACTCTATCGGGACTTGCAGCAACCCGCAGCAACAAAGGAGAAATAACCCGCAACCTTGATATTTTCAACGCTCTCTACAAAGAGCTTCAAACAAATTATGTCGATTCAATCAGCGCGGAGAAATCAATCAATACGGCAATAGCCGCGATGCTTAACGATATCGACCCCTACACGGAATATTATTCCTCATCCAACCAAGATGACATCGCGTTGATGACCTCGGGAGAATATGCCGGAATCGGAGCTATCATCATGGAGAAACCGGGTAAAGGGGTGTTTATATCAGAGCCATATCTGGGGAGCCCGTCACAGAAAGCGGGACTTAAACCCGGAGACCTCATAATGGTTATCGACAATGACACGGTGACATCGTGGCACAGCGACCAAGTCAAAAGCAAACTCACAGGGCAGGCGGGCACCCCACTGAAGGTGACTGTGAAACGCCCATATGCCGAAGACTCAATCATCACTGTCAATATCGTACGCGAAAAAATACAGATTCCGACTATACCGTACTACGGCGTGGTCAAGAACAATATCGGCTACATCGACTTGTCATCGTTCACCGACAAATCAGGAGCCGAAGTCAGAAACGCACTCCTCACTCTGAAAAAAAATCCTAATGTAAAATCCATCATACTTGATCTGCGCGGAAATACCGGCGGGTTATTGGAAGAGGCAGTAAAAATCGTGGGACTATTCGTGCCCAAAAACACTGAAGTTTTACGCACACGCGGAAAAGGCGTGATGAACGAAAAAATATATAAAACCACCACGTCTCCGGTTGATACGGAGATCCCGTTGGCGATACTTACCGACGGCAACACCGCTTCGGCAAGCGAAATCACCGCCGGAGCGTTGCAGGATCTTGACCGTGCGGTCATCGTCGGGAGCAGGTCATTCGGCAAAGGTCTCGTGCAAACCACACGTCCCCTGCCCTATGACGGCATTCTGAAAGTAACCATCGCCAAATATTATATCCCGAGCGGACGACTGATTCAGGCAATAGATTACAGCCATCGCAACCCTGACGGCTCAGTAGCCCGTATTCCTGACTCCCTGACCAACGTATTTACGACAAAACATGGAAGAGAGGTCCGTGACGGCGGCGGCATCACTCCTGACATAAAAATAGAGTATCCGGAAATCAACCGCCTTACGTATAATATAATTGTAGATAACTGGGCTTTTGACTATGCGACTAAATTCGCAGCTGAAAACCGGGAGATAGCTCCGGCTGAAAAATTTGTCCTGACCGATTCCATATTTGAAGACTTCAAGGCATTTATCGATCCACAAAAGTTCAATTATGACAAAGTGTGCGAACAGATGCTTTCAACCTTGAAAAAGACAGCAGAAACCGAAGGATACATGAACGACTCGATAAAAGCCCAGTTCAACATCCTTGAAGGGATGCTGAAGCATAATCTCAACCATGATCTCGACAATAACCGCGACGCTATCGAAGAGATTCTGGCAGGAGAAATAATAAAACGCTATTATTATCAACAGGGGCAAGTCATAGAGGCGCTCAAGCGTGACGCAACACTTGATTCAGCCGCAGTGATACTAAACAATCCGACACGCTACAAGGAAACACTCTCCGCTTCCGCAACCAAACAGGCAAAGAAACAGAAATGAATATAGAGCAACTTTGCGAATTACTATTCAATAAGACGCGCCGACGGGCTGTCAAGACTCTTCTTGATGACACTACCGCACGGCGTGTCACATTTTATGGATTGGCCGGTTCCTCCGCTTCGATGCTGATGGCATCTGTGGCCGATTCCAAACTTCCGAGCCTCGTCATAGGCGACTCGCTTGACGATGCCGGATATCTATATCATGATTTATCAAGAGTATTGGGCGAAAACGCAGTTCTGATGCTTCCTTCGGGATATAAACGGGCAATAAAATACGGACAAGCCGACCCACCGTCCCAAATCATGAGAACTGAAGTACTCAACCGATGGATGAACGATCCTGAACTTAAATATGTAGTGACTTATCCAGAGGCTCTTGCGGAAAAGGTAGCATCCCGCAATTCGATAAACCGTCACACACTAAAATTCACCACAGGATCAAACTCAGACCTTGTAGAAACCGCAAAATGGCTTCGCTCGAACGGATTCAAGGAAGTGGATTATGTATATGATCCAGGACATTTCGCAATACGCGGATCTATACTCGACATATTCGGTTACAGCAACGAACAACCTTTCAGAATCGATTTTTTCGGTGATGAAATCGAGAGCATACGCCAATTCAATATCGAGACCCAACTTTCGGAGAAAAAGGTAGACAGCGTATCAATAACCGCCGATGTGACACCGGAAGGCTCATCGTCATTCCTTGATTACGTCCCTGAGGGAATGCCAGTGTGGGTACGCGACGCAGTATATACCGCCGACAGAATAAAAGCCATCGCCTCCGATTCAATCAGCACAAGCGCCGTAATGACCGAGGAGTATGATGAAAAGGCAATGGCAAATATCGTAGACCCGGATAATTTCGCAAAGAAACTGGATAGCTGCCGGCAAATCCGTTTTACAGCCGCTCCGGAAAAAGGAACAAATACCGGACGCTCCATAAAATTTGACTGCACGCCTCAAGGGATTTTCCATAAAAACTTCGATTTAATCAGCAGCACATTCTCCAAATATATATCTGACGGATATGCCATCTACATACTGAGCGACTCAGAGAAACAAATCGAACGCATACGGGCAATTTTCGCCGACCGCAGAGACAACATACCGTTCACGCCTGTAATCTCTACCGTCCATGAAGGATTTTCAGACAATTCGGCAAAAATATGCATGTTCACCGACCATCAGATATTTGACCGTTTCCACAAATACAATTTAAAGAGCGACAGAGCACGTTCAGGAAAACTTGCACTGTCACTTAAAGAATTAGGGCAAATCGAGCCGGGCGACTACGTAGTGCACATCGATCACGGAGTAGGACGCTTCGGAGGACTAATCAGAACAGAGGTCAACGGGAAAAACCAGGAGATGATCAAGCTGATATATTCCAACGACGATATTCTGCTCGTCAGCGTGCATTCGCTGCACAAACTCGCCAAATATCGCGGAAAAGAAGGAGTGGAACCGCGCATCAACCGTCTCGGCTCGGGCAACTGGGGAAAACTAAAAGAGAAAACAAAATCCAAATTAAAAGATATAGCCCGAGACCTGATAAAACTTTACGCAGCCAGAAAGGAGGAAAAGGGATTTGCCTATTCACCCGACAGCTATCTTCAACAGGAACTTGAGGCATCGTTTATCTACGAAGACACTCCCGACCAGCTTACAGCGACACAGGCTGTAAAGGCCGACATGGAATCGGCACGTCCCATGGACCGCCTTATATGCGGTGATGTGGGATTCGGAAAAACAGAAATAGCCATCCGTGCCGCATTCAAAGCCGCCACTGACGGAAAACAGACTGCTGTGCTTGTACCTACTACCGTGCTTGCCTACCAGCATTTCAACACATTCTCCAGCCGTCTCAAAGATTTTCCGGTAAAGATCGAATACCTCTCCCGGGCACGCTCGACAAAAGAGGTAAAACAGATTCTTGCCGACCTTGCCGAAGGGAAAATAGACATTCTCATAGGAACTCACAAGCTTATAGGAAAAGATGTGAAATTCAAAGATCTCGGACTTCTTATAGTGGACGAAGAGCAGAAATTCGGAGTCGCAGTCAAGGAAAAACTGAAGCAACTTAAAGTGAATGTCGACACACTCACAATGTCGGCCACCCCGATACCGCGCACACTTCAGTTCTCTCTTATGGGGGCACGCGATTTATCGGCAATCACCACGCCGCCGGCCAACCGCTATCCCATCGTGACCCAAGTCACGTCATTAAACGACGACATCATCACCGAAGCCGTCAATTTCGAGATGTCGCGTAACGGACAGGTGTTTATCATCAATCCCAGAATCGAGGGCCTCTATGACCTTGAGAATATGATCCACCGTCTGATTCCTGACGCACGAACAATCGTGGCACACGGACAAATGCCGCCCGAAAAACTTGAAAAAGCAATCATGGACTTTTCAAACCACGATTACGACGTGCTTCTTGCGACTACTATAATCGAATCGGGAATAGACATGCCTAACGTCAACACAATCATCGTAAACAACGCCCAAAACTTCGGGCTCAGCGAACTGCACCAGCTAAGAGGACGAGTAGGCCGAAGCTCCAGAAAAGCGTTCTGTTATCTTCTCGTGCCTCCCGGTTCACCACTCACACCAGTAGCACGCAGACGGCTGCAGGCCATCGAAAGTTTCAGCGAACTGGGCAGCGGAATCCATATAGCCATGCAAGACCTCGACATCAGAGGGGCCGGCAATCTCCTCGGAGCCGAACAATCGGGATTCATAGCCGATCTTGGCTACGAGACCTACCAACGCATTTTGAAAGAGGCTGTCATTGAGCTTAAGACCGAAGAATTTGCCGACACACTTAAATCGGATGACGGCATGCAGCCGGGCGAAGAAGAATTTGTAGCCGACTGCGCGGTTGAGAGCGACATGGAACTGCTTTTGCCGCCGGACTATGTGCCACAGGAGAGCGAACGCATCAGCCTTTACAAAGAGCTTGACGGCATAGAACGCGAACTTGACCTGCAGAAGTTCAAAATGCAGCTTGAAGACCGATTCGGAAAGATTCCGGCCGTCACACTCGAATTATTAAGAATACCCAGGCTACGTTATCTCGCACGCCGTCTCGGCATAGAGAAAATCGGACTTAAACAAGAGAACATGTATCTGTATTTTGTCGACGACAGCAACAAGGCATATTATCAGTCGCCGATGTTCGGCCGACTGCTCAATTACCTTCAGAGCAATCCCCGCCGTTGCCGCATCAGAGAGAAAAACGGACGCAGAAGTTTTGCCATATCCAACGTGCCGACTGTCGAGGAGGCAATAGCAATCCTTCAGGAAATATTATCATTAAACGCAATCTGACAATGCAGATTATCGAAATCTCAGCGAAAGAATACAGCAACATCTTCCCTGAAGCGCCGTATGCATACAATACCGTGGCGTTCAATGAGCTGAACGAAGCCAAATGCGACCGCATGCATTTTCTTGTGTTCCGCGACAGCAAAGCACGCCTGGGAATTATAACGGGAGAACGTGACAACAAACTGCAGTCGCCTTTTTCAGCACCTTTCGGCGGATTTACCGACAACCGGGCTCAACCCATAACTGCATATATCGCAGCTACGGAAGCCTTGAAAGAACACTTCTCAGGAAAAGAGATAGCAATAACACTGCCACCCGCATTTTATGCTCCCGACGCAACCGCCAAATCAGCGTACGCATTAGAAAAAGCCGGAGCAAAATGCCGAATAGTCCCGAACTATCACTTTGACCTTACAGCAAATGAGAATGCGGAATCGGCCTTATTCCGTGACGCACGACATAATCTGGCAATCGCATCTTCGGCCGGATTCCGATTCCACCATCTCTCATTCACGGATGAACATCTGGCACGTGTATATCGCGTCATAGCTGAAAACAGAAAAGAGAAAGGCTATCATCTGGCCATGACAGAGAGAGAAATAGCCAATACGATATCGGCTATAATGCCATGCGATTTATTTGCAGTCGAATACAACGGCATCGATATGGCTTCGGCTATTGTTTATCGTCCGGCACATGGAATCGCCCAAGTGATTTATTGGGGCGACACAGCCGAATCAAGAGACAAACACCCTATGGCTATATTATGCACCGGTATTTTCAATTATTATAAAGAAGCCGGACTCGCAATCACAGATGCGGGCCCGGCAGGCGATTTTGACAAACTTAACGAGGGTCTCTGCATCTTTAAAGAACATCTTGGATGCATAGCCACCGTCAAACGTCAATATATCATCCAAGCATAAGCTTGTATATCTCTTTAGTGTCTTTTGAAGCAAGCCGCACATAACCTCCGATAAGGTCGCCCTTATGGAGATGCAGACTACACGCCAACATGTCAATATCGGGATTATCAATGCCAAGCTCTTTCATAGTCAACGGCATCCCGATGCTGTGGAAAAACGCTTTAAGACGTTCAATTCCTTTCATCGCCATGCTCAAATCATCATCATCGTTGCAACGCGGCACATCCAGAACACGTTCAGCAAGCTGAGCGCCTTTAGACGGATCTATACGGGCCACATAGGTCATCCACGCGGGAACAGCGACAGCAAGACCTGCTCCGTGGGCGACATCATATACCGCGCTCAGTTCATGTTCGATGAAATGTGACGCCCAATCTTCGACACGGCCGGTGCCGCACACTCCGTTATGGGCAAGCGTGCCGCTCCACATTATGTTGGCTCTCGCCTCATAGTCCTCGGGGGAAGCCATCACTTTCGGAGCTTCCGTCATTATAGCTTTCAACACACCCTCGGAAACACGATCGGTTATTTCGCAATCGGGAGTATTTGAAAAATAACGTTCAAATATGTGGGCCATCATGTCGACAATCCCACAAGCCGTCTGATAAGGGGGCAACGTAAATGTAAGCTCCGGATTCATCACCGCAAATCGAGGACGCAACGCCGACTCAGTACGGAGACTCAATTTAATCAGTCCATCCTTTTTGGTAATGACCGAATTTCCGGAGCCTTCACTTCCGGCAGCCGGAATTGTCAGGACAACACCTACCGGAAGAGCTTTCTCTACAATTTTCTTACCGCAATAAAAATCCCAGAAATCACCGGAATACAAAGCGCCGCAAGCAATGCCCTTGGCTGTATCTATAACAGAACCGCCGCCTACGGCAAGAATAAAATCCACATTTTCACGACGCACGAGTTCAATACCTTCATAAACGCGGTCGTCAGTAGGATTAGGTTTTATACCCGACATCTCAAGAAATTCCAGTCCCTGCTCTTCAAGAGACCTCTTGACCCGGTCGAGCAATCCGCTTCTTACAACAGAGCCCCCGCCATAAAGAATAAGCGTTTTACGTCCGGCAAACTCTTTGACGAGTTGGCCGGTACGGTTTTCAGTATCTTTGCCGAACACGAATTTTGTCGGTGTCCAAAAAGTGAAATTATTCATTGCAATAAGAACTTGTGAATATTAACGACGAGAACCTTTCTGCTTTTTCTGCTGTTCGCGAAGCATGGCCTGCTGCTGACGCTGGGCTTCCTCAAGACGAGCCATGAATCCAGATTTCTTCTTAGGATTCTTTGCCGCCTCTTTCATCTTCGCACGCATTTTTTCCTCATCCACAACATTACGGAACACGTAAGTCTGGATAATTGTAATCAACAAAGAGAGGAAGTAATAATAAGATAAGCCCGCAGCATAGTTATTAAAGAACACCAAGAACATAATCGGCATGAGATACATCATCCACTTCATGCCAGGCATAGTGTTGCCGCCCGGCTGATTGGCCATTGTGATTTTGGTGTATATAATGTTGGTCACTGTCATCAGCAGACAGAACAAAGACACATGATTGCCGAAATATTCGGTAACTAGCGGGATATTGCCTGTCCACGAAATAATCGCGTCAGGAGCGGACAAATCCTTCACCCAAAGGAAAGATTCCCCGCGCAATTCAATACATGACGGGAAGAAAGTGAACATCGCAATCAACACCGGCATCTGAAGCAGCATAGGCAAACAACCGGCCATCGGATTAGCCCCCGCGCGTGAATATAGTTCCATTGTCTTCTGCTGACGTGTCATCGCGTTTTCCTGACCCGGATATCTATCGTTTATTTCTTTTATTTCAGGAGCAAGAAGACGCATTTTAGCCTGCGACATATAACTCTTATACGTGAACGGGAATAATATCAGCTTTATGAAAACGGTAAGAATCAAGATGATTATACCATAGTTGGAGAACCAGTGTCCAAGAATGTCAAACACCGGTATTATAATCCATGTGTTAATCCAGCGGAAAAGAGTCCATCCGAGCGGAATCAACCTTGTCATGTTCAAATCCTCTCCAGGCTGAATGCTCTTTTGCAAATCGGAAAGCAGCGGATATAAATTAGGCCCGATATAGAGATTGAACGAAGCCGGATTAGGATTTTGAGCGCTATATTCCAATGTAGCTACAGTAGACATATCCTTCAAATACCCGGGCTCGTTCTTTGACAATACCTTAGATGTCATCTCGGCGGCAGTAAATGAATTTCTCGCAATAAACACCGTAGAGAAGAACTGATTCTTATAACCAATCCACTTGACACGCTCATTTACTTCTTCGCTGTCATTGGAAGTCTCTTTCAGATTTTCCACATCACCACCGGCGTATTTGTAGTATATGGCAGAATTGCGTTCTTCAAACATGCGCCCCTCTTCCTGACGAATCATCTTCTGATTCCAAAGGAAGTCCATTGACACCACGCTTGACGGAATGATCGACTGCATTCCATTTTGAACAATATCCATCTTCACTACATAGCTTTCGGGAGCCAGCGTATAACGGATACCGAAGTCTGTGCCGGAAGCAAGATTCAATGTCATTAGTACTGTCGTATCGCTCTCCTGAACCGGAGTGAAATAAAAGTCGCCTGTATTGAACTCACGGTCGACAGATGTGAGAATAAATGAATAGGCATCGTCATCGTTTTCAAATACCGTCACATCACCACCCTTGTAACTGTCATATTTCTTGAGGACAGCACGCGAAATCATAGCTCCCTTGGTAGACAAATCAAGAGAAATCAGCTCATTTTCAAGCTTTATAATCTTTTCCTCTCCACGCAAATATTTGGCAAAGCCGCGATATTGCGAAATGTCACGCAATGTCTCTTTAACACAAGAGACCGCTTTATTTACAACTTCCTGAGGCAACAAACTCTGCCCCGGGCGACCAAGCTGGCTAAGATTCACAATAAAAGAATCAACTTTAACTGTGCCGGCAACAGAAGATCCGTCGGAAACAAGTTCAACAGTTGAATTGCTTAATGTTGATTTTCCATCATCTCCAGGATTTCCATATTCTTTCACTGCGGCAACAAGCATCGCCATCTCCGTCTGACTGAGGGTGTCGCTCGGGATAGACAACTCTTCAACTCCAACACCATCGGACTGTTGCTGCGTCAATTCTTCCCGAGGCATCTTACTGTCGGGATTCGGTTCAGGCTGATTGAGCCACATAAATCCCAAAATAACCGCTCCCATGAGGAGCAGTCCGAGCATCGTATTCTTATCCATTATTTCTATTAGTTTTTTCTATTTTGTAATCAATCGCCGCCTTAATGAAATCAAGGAACAACGGACTGGGGTCAAGCACTGTCGATGAATATTCCGGATGGTACTGAGTTCCAATAAACCAACGATGGTCGGGCAATTCCACCACTTCCACAAGATGAGTCATGGGATTTTCACCAACACACTTCATTCCCGCATTTTCAAACTGTTGACGGAAATCGTTATTAAATTCAAAACGATGACGGTGACGTTCCTTTATCTCAGTCTTGCCGTAAGCCTCAGCCGCCTTAGAACCCGGAACCAAACGACAATCATAAGCGCCAAGACGCATGGTTCCGCCCATGTTTGTGACAGACTTCTGTTCATCCATCAAGTCAATCACATTGTATGGCGTGGCATGATCCATTTCTGTTGAATTAGCCGCTTCCATCCCAAGCACATTTCTGGCAAATTCAATCACCATGCACTGCATGCCAAGACAAATACCAAAAGTGGGAATATCGTGTTCCCTGGACCATTTAAGAGCCACAAATTTACCTTCGATGCCTCTTTGTCCGAATCCGGGTGCAATTATCACTCCGTCAAGAGGTGACAGTTTAGCCTCGACATCATTCTCGGTAAGCTTCTCGGAATGAATATAGACCAGTTTCAGCTTATGATTGTTGTATGTAGCCGCCTGAAACAACGATTCGTTTATCGATTTATAGGCATCCTGCAATTCCACATATTTTCCAACCAGTCCGATAGTGACCGTCTCTTCCGCATTGGCAATCTTGTCAAGAAAATCAAGCCATGGCTTCATATGCGGCTCGCCAGTGATTTCAACTCCGGTCTTTTTCAATACAATCTCATCAAGATGCTGTTGACGCATCTTGATCGGGACTTCATAAATCGTAGGCACATCGGGAGACTGGATTACAGCATCAGGAGAAACATTGCAGAACTGCGCGATTTTACGACGCATATCCGCCGGGACTTCATGTTCGGTTCTAAGAACAAGCACATCAGGCTGAATGCCGACTTCCTGCAATTGCTTTACGGAATGCTGTGTCGGCTTTGTTTTCAATTCTTTCGCGGCACGTATATACGGAACATATGTCAAATGAATGCACAGGGCATTTTGTCCCAGTTCCCAACGAAGCTGCCTGACAGCCTCTATGAAAGGAAGAGACTCGATATCGCCAACCGTTCCTCCAATCTCAGTAATAACAAAATCAAAGTTTCCTGTACTTCCAAGCAACTTGACATTTCTTTTAATCTCGTCAGTAATATGAGGCACAATCTGGACAGTCTTGCCAAGATAATCTCCACGACGCTCCTTTTCTATTACATTCTGATAGATACGTCCTGTAGTGATATTATTCGCTCGAGTCATACGAGTATTGGTGAAACGCTCATAATGACCTAAATCCAAATCCGTTTCCTGCCCATCGACTGTAACATAGCATTCGCCATGCTCGTAAGGATTTAAAGTTCCCGGATCGATATTTATATACGGGTCAAATTTTTGGATTGTCACTTTATAGCCGCGAGCTTTAAGCAAACAAGCAAGCGAAGATGAAATAATCCCTTTTCCAAGAGATGACACGACACCACCTGTGACGAAAATGTACCTTGTTTCCACTACTAAATCTATTTTAGATTTTTAAAGTGCAAAGGTACTAAATTTTTTAAAGAACCCTTCCTCTTTCAAAGATTTTTAGCATCAAGTATTTTTAACAATAATTAACCTAATGGGGGGGTAATTTGCCGCTTTTCACTAATTTTGCCAAGTCACATAAATTTAAAGTCATTTGATATTTGTTTATACCCTGCAAAATAAGCGCGAAAAACGTCTTATTTGGTATACAAAGACGCACGACAAGCCAATAATATGGCATAACACACCTTTATCTTAAAGCAACAGCGGGCCTTCCTACAAATGGGTGCCCGCTGTTCATATTCTGATTACATTATTTGTCAAGCTTATCGGCCAGATTGTGCATCGCATCGGCTCCTGAATCAAGAAGGTCGGAGGCCTTGCCTTTCAATTTATCCACAATCGAACCACCCTTTTCCTGAGCTCCGGCAAGCAAATCCGATGCTTTATCCTTTAGATTGCCTAATGTATCGGCGGCTTGCTCTTTAATATTCTCTATCGCGTTTCCAGCCTTATCTTTAGCTTCGGCAGTATCAGATTTCAAATTTTCAACCTGTTCTTTTGCCTCCTGGCGTGCCACAGCAGCAGCTTCCTCCGCACTGACTTTAGCGGCATCGACACTCACTTGAGCCGCCGCTTTTGAAACCTGAGCGGCAACATTACTATTAATATCCATAATTCAATCTCTTTAAATATTACGACAATAAAACACAATTATGTTGGCCAAAGTTGACTGTTTATTGGCATATTATTGAATTATTGATTAATTTTGTGTCTAAGAAATAACTTTTAAACTCAACAAAACATGAAATATCTAGTTGGCACGCTCCTGGCAGCATCAGTCGCCATAGGAGCCAACGCAGATGACAAAGTTGTAAATCCGGACAGCACCGGATTCAAATTCACAGACGTGAAAGTCATAAAAACCACCCCTGTACGAGATCAGAACAGCTCCGGAACCTGCTGGTGCTTCTCCACCAACTCGTTTCTTGAAGAAGACATGATTAAACGCGGAAGCAAACCGGTAGATTTGAGCGAAATGTTTGTAGTCAGACATTGCTATCTTGATAAAGCCCGCAAATATATACGTATGGATGGCAAAATCAATTTCGCTCAAGGAGGAGCCGCCCATGATGTACCTTATGTTATCGAAACTTACGGCATAGTCCCAGAAGAAGTATACAAAGGCCTTAACTACGGAGAAGAAAAGCATGTGCATGGGGAACTTGCAAATGTATTGAAGGCCTATCTTGACGCTGTTCTGAACGTGCAGAGCGGCAAACGCCTTTCTACTGCATGGGAAGCCGGTTTCAACGGCATTCTGGACGCATATTTCGGGCCGCTTCCTGAAACATTCACTTTTGAAAGCAAAACATATACGCCCAAATCTTATGCTGAATCGCTCAACTTAAATCCGCAAGACTACATCTCATTCACGTCTTACACGCATCATCCTTTCTACAAAGCGTTTCCACTTGAAGTAGCCGATAACTGGTTATGGGGATACATGTACAATGTGCCGATGGAAGAAATGAAGGCAGTGGTAGACAATGCTATTGACAATGGTTATCCGGTAGCATGGGGCGCCGATGTCAGTGAAGGTGGATTCAAATGGCGTAAAGGTTATGCTGTAATCCCGGTAGAAAAAGGGGAAAAGGATTTGACAGGCACTGAATTGTCCCGTTGGGTAAAATTGAGCGACAAAGACCGCGCAGACCAACGTTATGATATAAACGGCCCGGTTGAAGAAATCACTGTCACCCAAGAAATGCGTCAGGACATGTTTGACCGCAAAGAAACAACTGATGACCACGGCATGGTAATAGTCGGAAAAGCTGTAGACCAGAAGGGCAACAAATATTATAAGGTTCAAAATTCCTGGGACACCAATCAGGTTTATGACGGATACATATACGTCTCCGAGCCATATTTCCTTGCCAAAACCCTTGACATAATGGTCAACAAGGATGCTGTTCCCGCTGAAATATCCAAAAAGATTAAATAATTGACTATGACACTCAACGCTTACAATCAACGCACAGCTTTACTGCTTGGCGAGGAAGCCATAAACTCCCTCTCGAAAGCCCATGTGATGATTGTAGGCGTTGGAGGAGTCGGAGCATACGCCGCTGAAACAATCGCACGCACTGGAGTCGGCAACATAACAATAATAGACGGAGACGACGTAGCGCCAAGTAATCTGAACCGTCAATTGCCGGCCCTGCATTCCACTATCGGCCAATCAAAGGTTGAAGTGATGAGACAACGCATCAATGACATAAACCCGGAATGTAATGTAACAGCGTTAAAAACATTCATCGGAGTTGACGACATAAAATCTTTTCTTAGTCCAAAACCGGACTTTGTAATTGACGCCATTGATTCTATATCACCAAAAGCCGCCCTGCTGGAATATTGTTATCGAAACAAAATTAAAACAATTTCTTCCATGGGGGCCGGAGGGCGAGTCGACCCTACACAGATAAAGTATGCTGACATTTCCGAAACTTATCATGACGGATTGGCACGCGAAATAAGAAAACGCTTACGAAAGGCAGGAATTTCGTCAGGAATAAAAACAGTCTTCTCGACAGAACAACCACGGAAAACATCCTTGATAATGACTGATGAAATAGCATTTAAAACATCTTCATTCGGAACAGTCGCATGGCTTCCGTCGATATTTGGCATAATGCTTGCAGCATATGCGATAAACCATATTATTGAAAAATGATTCAAATACGCAACATAACCAAAAGTTACGATTCGCTTCAAGTACTTTCCGACATAAATCTTGAAATAGAAAAAAGCGAAATTGTATCTATTGTCGGGCCAAGCGGCGCCGGCAAGACGACGTTGTTGCAAATTATCGGCACTCTTGATTTGCCTGATTCCGGCACAATCAATTATGACGGTGAAGATATTTTAAAACTGAAAGGTTCCAAACTCGCAAAATTCAGGAATGCCAATATAGGATTCATTTTTCAATTCCATCAATTATTGCCGGAATTTTCACTTATAGAAAATGTGGCATTGCCGGCTTTAATAGGCGGGAAGTCAAGAGCCAACGCATTCAGACAGGCGGAAGAGTTGATTGACTATCTACATCTCTCAGGACGAAAAGACCATCGTCCGCCGCAACTGTCCGGAGGGGAGCGACAAAGAGCCGCAGTTGCAAGAGCATTAATCAATTCTCCAAAAGTAATTCTTGCCGATGAACCTTCCGGCAGTCTGGATTCCCATAACAGAAATGAACTGCACAATCTTTTTTTTGACCTACGCCGAGACATGGGACATACCTTTGTTATTGTAACCCATGACGAGTCATTGGCAGCAGACAGTGACCGCATCATACATATGAGCGACGGCAAGATAACTTCTATCATACAGAACCGACTATGAAAACATCCGTCATTTTAATATCATCACTGCTTGTCATGTCACTATATTCATGCTCGGACGAGGAATACAATGACCGTGCATTGTTAAGCGAGATTGTGACCGTAGCAGAGACCTCCCAATCGTCAGCCGAATTCAGATTTCAACGTTATAATGACTCTCCGGTAATTATATTGACTGCCAAAGGCATCAATGTGAACGACGATTTGATCGGTAAAAGAGTTCTGCTAAGATATTATCCTATTTCCGGCAACGCGACCAGTTCTGGAGAAATAGAGATTGCGGCTTTATCGGCTATCAACTGTGATACCACACGTGTGGCGGCAATTGACACAATCGCATGGGATGAGACACCGATATACTTGAATTCAATATGGCGTTCAGGAGGATATATAAATCTTCATCTCCGAGTCATATACTCCGATCAGCCACGGCTTTTCAACATCACTGTCGATTCTTCAACAATCGACAATCCGGTACCTCAGTTATATTTATGTCACAATACATTTTCTGCCCCTGACAATTACAATTTCGAGACATATGCATCTTATGACATCTCAAAGATATGGAGCCGGCCGACATGTTCCGGAATTGAAATACATGTCAATGACACGAATTTAAAAAAAGATATTTACTCATTCACTAAAAAATAAGATTATGGAAAATAACAAAAAACAGGAAATAAAAATCGAACTCACTCCCGAAGTAGCACATGGCAATTATGCCAATTTAGCGATGATTGTCCACTCCCCCACTGAATTCTTCATGGATTTTATCGCAATGATGCCCAATATGCCACAAGCGAAAGTCCAAAGTCGCATAATCATGTCACCGGAAAACGCTAAACAGCTGCTTTTCGCCCTTCGCGAAAATATCGAGCGTTATGAAAACACATTCGGTGTGATCGAACGCAAAACGCCACGCGGAGGAAACGGCGAAATCAATAATCCATTCAAAGCATAATTCCATCAAGCCATGATTGAGAACAATCTAACGCTATATAACTCATTGACGCGCCTGAAAGAACGTTTTGTGCCTATTCACGAAGGAAGAGTCGGCATGTACGTATGCGGCCCAACCGTGTATGGCGACGGACATCTCGGACATGCCCGCCCGGCAATCACATTCGATATCCTCTATCGCTATCTTACCCATCTTGGATATAAAGTACGGTATGTACGTAATATAACTGATGTAGGACATCTGGAACACGATGCCGACGATGGCGAAGACAAAATAGCAAAGAAGGCGCGTCTTGAGCAATTGGAGCCTATGGAAGTAGTACAGCATTACCTCAACAGCTACCACAAGTCAATGGAACGGTTAAACGTATTACCGCCGTCGATTGAACCACATGCATCGGGACATATTATCGAGCAGATTGAATATGTAAAAAAGATTCTTGAAAGCGGATACGCCTACGAAAGCGAGGGCTCAGTCTATTTCGATGTTCCCAAATATAACAAGGATTTCCACTACGGAAAACTGTCAGGGAGAAATATAGACGAACTTCTTTCCACCACACGCGAACTTGACGGACAGCAAGAAAAACATAATCCGGCAGATTTCGCTCTTTGGAAAAAAGCTGCTCCTGAACATATAATGCACTGGCCTTCGCCATGGAGCGAAGGATTTCCCGGATGGCATCTTGAGTGCTCGACCATGGGAGAAAAATATCTCGGCACCAAATTTGATATTCATGGAGGCGGAATGGACCTGATGTTTCCGCATCACGAATGCGAAATCGCCCAATCAGTCGCACATAACGGAGAAGAAACAGTCCATTACTGGATGCACAACAACATGATTACCATCGAAGGCAAAAAGATGGGTAAATCCTATGGCAATTTCATCACGCTCGACGAATTCTTCAACGGAACACATCCTAAATTGAAGCAGGCTTATTCTCCAATGACAATACGCTTCTTCATCCTTCAGGCACAATACAGAAGCACTCTCGATTTTTCCAACGAGGCACTGCAAGCTGCTGAAAAAGCCCTTAACCGAATGATTGAAGGAGTCAACCGTCTTAACGAACTTAAGCCATCGGCAACGTCAACAATCGATGTAAGGGATTTGCGAAAGAAATGTTATGAGGCTCTCGATGATGACTTAAACACCTCCATTGTCATCGCTCATCTTTTTGATGCATGCAGGTTGATAAATCAAGTCAAGGACGGCAATGCGACAGCAACCGCCGAAGATATAACCGAACTGAAAGAAGTATTCAAGATATTCCTAAATGACATTCTTGGCATTCGGACAGAAATACTCGCGGAAGGAAACTCGGAAGCATCTTTAAAACCGTTTGAAGAAGCTGTAAATCTCTTGCTAGAAATGAGAGCCAAGGCAAAAGCGGAAAAAGATTGGTCAACAAGCGATCTCATCCGCAACAAAATGTCGGAAATAGGATTTGATGTAAAAGACACGAAAGACGGCTTCGAATGGAGCCTGAAAAAATAAAATTTCACAAGGCATATCCAATGGTTAGCAAATCAACTTGGAAAGGCCATGCGGCAATGCTGCTTGCCAATCTTATATGGGGTTGCATGGCTCCGATTTCCAAGAATGTAATGTTATCAGGACAGGTATCACCAATCGCCCTCTCCTCAATACGTATTGCAGGAGGGGCGTTGGTGTTTTTTATATTCAGCTACATCCTCCCATCTTCAATAGCTCCTAAAGAAAAGATAGCAAAAAACGATTATGCCAAAATCTTTCTTGCCGGATTGTTGATGATTGCCTTTAATCAAGGGCTGTACATAACCGGAATCGGATTCACATCACCCATTGATTCAACGGTAATGTCAACAATGACACCTATTTTCACGATGATTCTGGCTGCAATATTCCTTTCGATGCCAATCACATTAATGAAAATCGCCGGAATCATGACCGGCCTGGCCGGAGCTTTAATCCTGGTATTTGTGTCACGTCAGGCATCTTATACAGCATCCAATCCTATGCTTGGCGACTTCATGTGCTTCATAGCTCAAATCTGCGCTTCGGTTTATTATGTATTCTTCAAGGATATAATAAATCGATATTCCCCTTGGACTATAATGAAATGGATGTTCTACTCTTCTGCGGCCATCTATATTCCAGGCACTCTGCCATGGCTTGCTGAAGTCGATTTCATGCATCTCGACATATCGATATGGCTATCTATCGCCTACATCATATTTTTTGCCACATTCTTATGCTACCTGATGCTTCCATACGCACAAAGGATGTTGAAACCTACAGCAGTGAGCATGTACACATACTTCCAACCGGCATTTTCAGCCATGCTTTCTGCCGTACTCGGTATTGCCGCATTCGGTTGGAATAAAATCGGAGCGACTTTACTTATTTTTATAGGAGTCGCATTAGTCACTCAATCACGAGGAGCCGCTCCAGTCAAGAGGGAATAGAGAGTATGGATGTATTAGGATTCGCAAATATTGTCATGCAAAACCTTCCATATGAGCCAACCGGCCAACAAGTGGAAGTTATCGCCGCATTGGCAAGATTTTGTTCTAAGAACACTCCGTCAGACACTGTTTTTCTGCTCAATGGATATGCCGGAACAGGGAAAACCTCTCTATGTTCCGCATTAGTCAAATCACTGAATTCTGTCGGAATCGGCACTGTACTTCTTGCTCCTACCGGACGTGCGGCAAAAGTATTCAGCTCTTTTGCTTCACATCCGGCATATACAATACATCGACGCATTTATTCAATCAGCGGAAACGGCATGAGTTCGCAGAAAAATATGACCGTTGTATCCAACCGAAGTCACAATACCGTATTTATCGTTGATGAAGCC
>CAZYXN010000045.1:0-20789 GCA_964651105.1 uncultured Muribaculum sp.
CAATTGGAGGTTCAAAACTCGTGCGTAACATATAAGTTTATTTAAACTCTATTGTTATAACCAAATTTCAATGTACTTTTTACTGCCGGTTGCGGCGCGGCAGCTGACGCCAGACAGAATTCAGAGCAATATCCGCATAATCAAATCAACGACACACATCACAATGATAACCGGAACGGAGGAGGATGCAACGTCCCGCAAGAAAGCATGGATTTCCCGACCGAGCATCCGAATATCGCAATCGGCCATTCCGACCTGCATTCATGACGCGCATATCCCGACGATCCAACATCTATCGGACAAGAGCAACTTTTATGAACTTGAAGAACTAACTGCCTATACCGGCACGACAACACTTTTGGGGATGATACTGAATAATTTTTCATAGTAAAAATAGTATTAGATTGTTTTCGGATGCAAATATAATACATAATTTGACACAAAGTATGTACAAATTATCGCAACCCCACAAAAATTTTTCACGGCATGGAATGCCGCCTTAGAAAAGATCACGCATTTCCAAGACGACGCCACTTCAAATAGCCGAATATGGCCATTACCGTGTAGAATGCATATAGCGTTCCGGAAAAATATATTCCTTTATAATAATACAGCCATACATAGACCGCATCAACAACAAACCAGACAAACCATTGCTCGATATATTTACGGGCAAGCATCCACAACCCGATTATGCTGAGAGCGGTAGTAAATGAATCAAGCCACACGACACTGCTGTCGGTAAACGTAGCCAGAACCCATGCGATAAAAAGCCACATGCAGCCAAACGCGCCGGCAAGAATGAACGCTACTGTCGCCGGAACCGAGGATATTGGCAATTCCGTTTTCTTGCCTGACGACTTTTTACTCCATGCGACATATCCATAAACCGCAATAAGCAGATAATATACATTTATGGCACAATCGGCATACAGACCTTTGTTGTAAAAAAGCCACAAGGAGATAACCGGCATTATCACTCCGGCAATCCACAGACCGCGTTTGGCATTATACTCAAGATACAGATATATAAGCCCGACGGAAACTTTTAATATGTCAAGCAGAACATCAAGTTGCATAAAGGTCAGAATTCCAATGTCACGGAAGCCATCACGTTGGTCGGAGCCTGGGCGGCATATCCGGCATAGCGGTAAATCACTTTCTCCCCATTATCCACATAATATCCTGCTCCGGCATACCCGTTGTTTTCATACTTTTCATTGAACAGATTGTAGATTGCGATTCCGGCCCTCAACCGCTTAACCCCGATGATATTCTTTATCTCATAACCGAAACGTAAATCACTGACGAAATAGGCATCAAGCATCTGTTCATCGCTACGGGCATTTGACATATATTGCTTAGAGACATAGCGGCTCGTAAGCGACGCATCAAAATCGCGATAGCGGAAATTGAACGCGTTGCCGAATATTAAATCAGGAGAGAAGGCAATCGGAGTGTCGCCAAGATCAAATGAAATGGGATTAGTCCACTCATCTTCATATATGTACTCGACAAAATTCTTGATGCGATTACGTGACAAGGTAGCGTTGAACTGCCAGTCAAACCATTTAACAGGGCGTAAGCTGGCCTGAAACTCGACTCCGGCACGATAGCTGCGCGGCATGTTTACGCTTACCGGATTACCGGTATCTGACAACTGCCCCGTCACAACAAGCTGATTTTTATAATCCATATAATACAGATTTACCGCAGCAGAAAATAGACTGCTTTCATATACATAACCCAATTCATAATCAAACAGACGCTCGGACTTGGGTAACCTGTCGGCATCACAATCGATAAAATTGTCGCGCGTAGGCTCCTTATGAGCAACTCCCCATGACGCAAACACGCGATGTCCCGACACAGAAGTCCAGTTAAGCCCCAGTTTAGGATTAAAAAAATCATACTTACGGTTCAAGTCCAGTTTCTGCATCGCCCCTGCCGCATAATCATACGTGTCGCTGACTCCCTTTATCGTATAATCAATGTGGCGGTATTGGATGTCGCCGAATGCCGATATGCCAGCAGCAATATCCACATTGGCCCTGGCATATATATTCCCGTCAAGCTTTTCACCACGATTCCGGTAATACTCCTGAAGCGGATCAATCTTACCTATATAATTACGCACCCAGGCAATCTGGCCGAAATGATGCCCTTTGAAATTATTCAGGGCTCCACCGATGACAGCGTTCACCCCGCCATTCACATAATTGACCGAAAACACGCCACCGCCAAAACCGTTATCCATCTTTTTAAGCCGCACAAGATCACTCTTTGTCACGGTCTCGCCATCGGATTCAAACGGAGTAAGTCCATATTCAATCAACGAACGCCCGGTCTTATATTGCTCATAATAGCCGTCACCTTTGGTATAATGCAGTCCGGCATTAAGATACCACCCGTCGGCAAGACGATGATTAAGCAACAATTGGAAGTGGTGCTGGATATAGTTGTCATTTTGAGCAGGATAGTATGCGACATTCCCGTTGCTGTCCTCATATTTTCCACACGGGTTATACCTGCGGCCAAATTCCCTCATCTCCTCCTTTGACGCATAATCCCATGCCATATAAGTCTTCTGCTTGCCGCCGAATCCGAGCAGCCTTATCCGTGTTCCGCCATTTACGTAGGCAACCTGTCCGAAATAACTCCACAAACGAGACTTTGCCCTGTCAATATAGCCGTTGCTTCCAAGAGCGCTTATCCTAAGCTCAGCGCTCCAATGGTCATTCACCAGTCCGGTTCCCGAGCGTAAAGTCTCTTTATAGGTGGAATAAGATCCATAAGAGCTGCTCAATTCAGCATACGGCAAATCGGACACTGATTCAGTAACCATGTTTATGCTCGCGCCGAACGAACCGGCTCCGTTTGCCGAAGTGCCTACCCCCCGCTGAATCTGGATGTCCTGAAGCGACGAGGCGAAGTCAGGCATGTTGACCCAATACACATTGTGGCTTTCAGCGTCGTTTACAGGAATTCCATTGGCCATCACATTTATGTGCGAACCATCGGAACCTCTCACTCGCAAAGAGGTGTATCCGACTCCTCCACCGGCGTCGCTTGTAGTGATAAGCGATGGAGTCATTGACAGCAGATAGGGTATATCCCTGCCGTCATTCACTTTTTCAATATCAGCGCGCCGTACGTTAGTATAAGCGACCGGAGTCTTGGAATTAGCGCGATTGGCAACAATCTCAACGTCATTAAGGCTAATGACCGTGTCGACAGCCGCATCATTATCTGCGGCCGACATCTGACCGCCAGCAAATGCAGTGACGGCACAAATAAAAATACTCTTCTTTTTCATCGTTAATGATTCTCTACGCCGGTATTATCCGGATCAGGTTCCAAGGGTGCAATCTCAGCTGCCTGGAAAGGCGCGCCCCCCATTAACAGCCGCAAAGTAACTAAATTTTTCCCGGTTGAGCAAACATTATTTTCGATACCGGCAGCATTAAATCGTTCATAATTAAAAAATAATTTGGTTTAATGGGGGAAAAACCTTAACTTTGCGGTCGCATTTAAACTTAATTAAAAAAATAACGCAACAGTATGAACCATTACGAAACCGTTTTCATTTTAACTCCCGTTTTGTCTGATGCTCAGATGAAGGAAGCGGTAGACAAGTTCACAGGCTATCTCAAAGAAAATGGCTGTGAAATTGTTAACGAGGAAAATTGGGGACTGCGCAAGCTTGCCTATCCCATCCAAAAGAAGTCAACCGGCTTCTACACATTGGTTGAATTCGATGCAAACCCTGACATGGTTAAGAAACTTGAGACACAGTTCCGTCGTGACGAACGCGTTCTTCGTTTCTTGACATTCCGTCTTGACAAACACGCTCACGCTTACGCAATCAAGCGTCGTTCACTCAAGGGTCAGAAACCCGCACAAGAAGAAGTAGCAGTAGAAACTAAGGAGGACTAAATCATGGCACAAGCTCAATCAGAAATTCGTTACCTGACTCCGCTGTCAGTGGATGTTAAAAAGAAAAAATATTGTCGCTTTAAAAGAAGTGGCATCAAGTATATCGACTACAAGGATTCTGAATTCCTTAAGAAATTCCTCAACGAACAGGGCAAATTGCTTCCCCGTCGTATCACCGGAACTTCATTGAAATTCCAGCGCCGTGTGGCTCAGGCCGTTAAACGCGCCCGCCACTTGGCATTGCTTCCCTACGTGACCGACTTGATGAAATAATCACAACATTTAGAGACAATACATTATGAAAATTATATTGAAAGAAGACATCCCAAGCTTAGGCTATAAGGATGACGTCATCGAAGTAAAGAACGGTTATGGCCGTAACTACCTTATCCCTCAGGGAAAGGCCGTTATCGCTACTGAATCGGCTCTTAAGGTGCTCGCTGAAAACCAGCGTCAACGCGCCCACAAGCTCGCAAAAATCAAAGCTGACGCTGAAGCTGTCGCAGCTTCACTGGAAGGCATCGAGCTATCAATTCCGGCCAAGGTAAGTGCCAACGGCACTATCTATGGTTCGGTGAACGCAGCTACTATCGCAGAAGCCCTTGAAAAACTCGGCAAGAACATCGACCGCAAGGCAATCGTTCTTAACGAAACAATCAAGGAAGCCGGCAAATACAATTGCCGCATCAATCTCCACAAGGAGGTTTCTGTAGAACTTCCTTTTGAAGTAGTTGCTGAAGCAGCAGAAGCATAAGGATTAATTTTGCATAAATACAAGTTGAACGAATTGGCACGTCGTGAGACGCGCCAATTTTTTTGCGCCGTCCCGTCACTGCCACACCAACAAAAAAGCAGGATATCGGCCAATTTGACAAAATCATTGTTTGATTTACATATTTTTCGTATCTTAGCCGATAACAAATTTTTATCGCTTCCACAACCATGGCATGGTACTATATTGTGCTTTTGGCAGCTTATTGCGGAACCATCGTCAGCCTGGTGGCCGTCGTACTGTCAGAAAACCGCAATCCGGTGAAATCGCTCGCCTGGATTACGGTATTGCTTATGGTGCCTGTATTCGGAGTCATATTATACATCTTTTTCGGGAGAAGCCTGAAAAACACACGAATGATAACACGCCGCAACAGGCGTAAATTGCGAAAACGCGAATCATTCAAAGGTGTGGACACCAAAAAGCTTCCGTTCTCAAAATCAAATCTTCTTCAAATCAAGATGGCCAACACTCTCAACGGCTCGATATACTATCCGGGCAACCGAGTGGAAATTTTCACGACAGGCCGTGAAAAATTTGACAACCTCATCCACGACCTCGAAACCGCACATCAATACATCCATCTTGAATATTACATTTTCACCGACGACACTATCGGGAACACCATCGCCGATATTCTCATAAGAAAAGCCCGGGACGGAGTAAAAGTGCGGGTCATATATGACCACATCGGCTCGCTTAATACCAAAAACCGATTCTTTAAACGCATGAAAGAGGCCGGGATAGAAATCAACCCGTTTTTCCGTGTGACATTCCCCGTATTCGCCACCCGCATAAACTGGCGCAACCACCGCAAGATAGCCATCATCGACGGAGAAATAGGCTATATCGGCGGCATGAACATCGCCGACCGCTATATCTCAGGAGTGTCATACGGCAAATGGAGAGACACGCATATCAAAATCACCGGACCTGCCGTAGGCGGACTTCAATATTCATTTGCCGTCGACTGGAGCTTCATGGGGCAAGGATTGCTTGAAGAAAAAGCCAACTGCCGTATCTCCCACCTGCCACATTTTTCCGCAGGAATCCAGATGATGACAAGCGGCCCCACCAGCCAATGGAGCAATATAGCCATGGTCATGATGAAAGCAATCGCCAACGCCAAACGCTGCGTGTTCATTCAGACTCCCTATTTTCTTCCAACCGAGTCGATACTGAGGAATCTTCAGACTGCGGCATTGTCAAAAGTCGATGTCCGCATCATGATTCCGGCCCAAAGCGACTCCACCCTGCTCACTTACGCCACATTCTCCTACATTAAAGAATGTCTTGCCGCCGGTATAAAAGTATACCTTTACGAAGCCGGAATGCTCCATGCCAAAACCATAGTGGTCGATGATGAATTTGTATCGGTAGGATCCGCCAACATAGATTTCAGGAGTTTTGAACACAATTTCGAGAGCAACGTGTTCATATATTCACGTGAAGTAAACCGCCAGATGCGCGATATATTTCTTGAGGACATCAACGACTGCGCGCGTCTTAATGCCGCCGAATGGAACAAACGTCCCAAATCGCAAAAGATAAAAGAATCCATATTTCGGCTACTCAGCCCGATATTGTAAGGCAATTTATTGATATTTATATATTATTGCGCAAAGACAACAAAAATAAATCAGTAATTTTGCAACTCAAAAAATATACCGGACACAATGCCTATCAAATTTTTCCGCATATTATCACTATTTATAGTCCCACTCCTGTTTTTTTCCTGCAAGGATGACAAAGCACAAGACGAACCCGACATCCAGGCGCCTCGCACGGTGTTGGTCTACATGGTCGCGGCCAACACTCTCGGCGACGGCTCAATCAACGGAGTGAAATATGACTATCGCGACATTGATGAAATGCTCGCCGCTGCGGAATCGGCCGATAAGAAAGAAGCCAACATCCTTGTATACCATTCGCCAAACAACGAGACCCCCTCTCTTAAACTGATTACCACTAGCGGAATTCAAGTTCTGAAAGAATATGACCCGTCACCTTACAGCGTGACCGCGGCAAGGATGAAAGAAGTGTTCAACGATATGAGAACCTATGCTCCGGCAAGCAAATACGGACTCGTGCTATGGAGCCATGCTTCGGGATGGATGTTCAACAACAATACAGCACCCGAGTCAGGGCGTTCATGGGGCATAGACCGCCGCAAGGAGATGTCGATTCCTAACCTCGCCAAAGCTGTACGCGGCGAAGGCTTCGACTATATCTATTTTGACTGCTGCCTTATGGGGAATATCGAGACGCTTTATGAACTGCGCGGATGCGCCGATTTCATCGTAGCGTCGCCGACCGAAACGCCACTCGACGGAATGCCTTACGACCAAAATATTCCTATGCTTGCATCAAGCAATCCCGATCTCGCCGGAGCCGCCGGCAACACATTCCGATTCTACAACGAACAACCGAGCCACGTCAACCGCAGCATAGCGATTTCGGTTTATGACATGTCAAAAATCGACCGTCTCGCAACCGCTTTACGAGCAATATACATGACCAACATGAGAATGCCTTCGGGATTCGCTCCTCAGGAATATTGCGATATATACGCATATCGCAGAAAATTCTACGATGTCGCCCATTATGCCTCTTCGCTTGTCGATGATGCTACCCTTAAGGAAGAGTTAAACCAAGCGCTTGACGAATTCGTTATATATAAAGCGAACACAGAGTACATGTGGTCATCTCTGCCGTTGAATAACTGCAACGGCTTATCGACATTCATCTACACTGACAGCAATACCGATGCCGATCGCTATAATTACCGCGAACTGCAATGGTATAATGACGTAATAATCCCTGCCATAAACTAAAAAGACTGAAACATACATATGCTTGGACTACAATTTGATGAGATAATCAACGCTACTACATCCCAGTTTGCCCAAAGCGCGCCCGCTATTCCCGCCGATTCCATAAAGGCTCATGCCCAGACTACATTGAAATCGCTGGAAAGCATGTCGCTTGATGACCTTATATCCAGAATGATTAACAGTCTCGTGGAATTTGCCATTCATCTGGCGATAGCCATACTCGTCTTTTATGTAGGAAAGTTCATTATCCGCAAAATTTACAAGATTGTCGACACAATCTTCCTTCGCCGCAGACTTGACAAGTCGCTCTCCACGTTTATTCTCAGCCTTATACGCATAGTGCTGTATTTCATACTGATTATAACCGTCATCGGCATCCTCGGAATAGAGACAAGCTCGTTTCTCGCTCTGTTTGCGTCAGCCGGTGTCGCTGTCGGTCTGGCATTAAGCGGCACGTTGCAGAACTTCGCAGGCGGAGTGCTTATCCTGCTTCTGAAGCCATATAAAATCGGAGATTATATCGAGGCTCAAGGATTTGCCGGGACAGTAAAGGAAATACAGATTTTCAGCACCATAATCAATACAATTGACAACAAGCAGATAATAATCCCCAACGGTCCCTTGTCGACAAGCTCCATCAACAACTATTCAAAAGAGGATTACCGACGTGTCGACTGGACAATATCTATATCTTATGGCGATGATGTGGCGGTCGCCAAAGAAGCTATTTTAAAAATACTCAACAGCGACGACCGTGTCGTTAAAAAATATATCGAGGATGACCGCGATCAACGTCGCGCCGCTACTCTTGAGGAAGAGATAAAAGAAGAGCAGGCGGCCGAAGACAAAATAATCGCCGAGGAGGCCAAACTGCCATGGTACAAGCGTATATTCATCCATCATAAAAAGCCGGTCTTGCTTACCCAGAAAATCGAAGAGCATAACGCCATGCTCCGCGCGTCGCTCCCCAAAGCCGACCGTTCTCCGTTTGTCGCGCTGAAAACCCTCAACTCAAGCAGCATTGACATCGTCGCCAGAGCATGGACTCAATCGGGCTTTTACTGGGATGTGTACTTTGAAATGAACGAGCGTTTCTACAACGAGCTTCCTCAGTCAGGCCTCAGTTTTCCGTTCCCGCAACTCGACGTTCATCTCAACCAGATTTCCCCCTCCGTGCCGACAGCTCCGGATAAAGTTTAATTTAATATAAAAGCATATGCGATATAGCCGTTTTCTCAAAGAAAATGGCTATATTTGCGTAATGGCATATATTGCGGTTTTCGCGCTCTCCTTATTGCGAATGACAGACCGTTCGAGCTATGCCGTTTCCATCTCTTCTCTGCTCATGCTCTCCATGGGTGTTTTGCTATGCAAAAAAAATAAAAAACAACATAAATGATAAGTAAATGGAATTACTTACCCCTTACTACAGAAGAACAAAAATTAGAGACGGAATTGGCGTCAAAATATGCCAATTGTCCACCTATTAGCGAGCTGCTGGTACAACGTGGCATCTCTTCGGTCGAGGAGGCGGAAAAATTTTTCCATCCTTCGCTGAAAGACATGCACGATCCGTTCCTAATGCCCGATATGGACAAAGCTGTAAACAGGCTTAATAAAGCCATGGGGTCAAAGGAGAAGATAATGGTATTCGGCGACTATGATGTCGACGGCACGACAGCCGTCGCGCTTGTCTACAAATATCTTCAGAATTTCTACTCCAACATAGAATATTATATCCCTACCCGCTATGACGAGGGATATGGCATTTCGACCAAGACTATCGACGAGGCATATGCCTCCGGAGTCAAACTGATTATTATTCTGGATTGCGGAATAAAGGCTATTGAAGAAATAAAATATGCCGCCGCTCTCGGAATCGACTTCATCATCTGCGACCACCACGTCCCTGATGACGAGTTGCCGCCGGCTGTCGCAATCCTTAATCCCAAACTCGAAGGGAGCGCTTATCCGTGTCCCCATTTGTCAGGATGCGGCGTCGGATTCAAATTCATGCAGGCATTCGCCCGCAGCAACGATATCGACGAGACGGAGCTTGACAATATGCTTGATCTGGCAGCCGTAAGCATCGCGGCCGACATCGTGCCTATGGTCGGCGAAAACCGCATCATGGCCTACTGGGGGTTGAAACGTCTGAATTCCAATCCGAATGTGGGCTTACGGGCTATCATAAAGATATGCCAGTTGAGTAATCGTGAAATAACAATAAGCGACGTAATATTCAAAATCGGCCCTCGGATAAACGCGTCGGGACGCATGCAGAGCGGCCGCGAAGCCGTGGAACTGCTCGTATCCCGGGACTTTGCCGACGCATATCAGAGGGCGAAGAACATCGACCAATACAACAAAGACCGCAAAGAACTTGACAAACGCATCACTGAAGAGGCCAACGCAATCATCGAGAAACGCACCGATCTCCTGAACGACAAAAAGTCAATCGTAATCTACAACAAGGACTGGCACAAGGGAATCATCGGCATCGTGGCTTCACGACTCACGGAATTGTACTACAAGCCTTCGGTAGTCCTGACGTTGTCCAACGGACTTGCCACCGGTTCGTCGCGGTCAGTGCAGGGGTTTGACGTATATAGCGCAATCGACGCGTCGCGCGATCTGCTTGAAAACTTCGGCGGTCATACCTATGCCGTAGGTTTGTCGTTAAAGGAAGAGAATATACCGGAATTCACGCAGCGGTTTGAGGAATATGTCGCAAAAAATATTCTTCCGTCACAGCTCACACCCCAGCTCGACATCGACACTTACCTGACATTCTCGGAAATCACAACAGAATTTTTGGGACTGCTGCGCCGATTCAATCCCTTCGGTCCGGGAAATCAAAAGCCTGTATTCTGTTCTCGCGGAGTGACTGACTTCGGTACAAGCAAGCTTGTGGGCAAGCATCTTGAGCATATCAAACTTGAACTTGTCGATAACACGTCAGGCAAGGTATTTAACGGTATCGCATTCAATATGAGCGAATATTTCGACCATATACATAGCGGAAAGCCGTTTGACATCTGCTACACTATCGACGAAAACAAGCATCAGGCAGGAGCTATCCAGCTACAAGTCAAGGAAATCCGCATTTCCAACAACTGATACAGATGCTAACTCCGGCTGAAGTCCTCAAGCGGTATTGGGGATATGACTCTTTCCGGCCGCTTCAGGCTGAGATTATCGATTCGGTGCTGAATAAGCGCGACACCCTCGGACTGCTCCCTACCGGAGGAGGCAAATCATTGACATTTCAAGTTCCGGCAATGCTGTTGCCGGAACTTACTATTGTCATAACACCGCTAATCTCCCTGATGAAAGACCAGGTCGACAACCTTAGAGACAGAGGCATACGCGCGGTGTGTCTCCACTCCGGTCTTACACGGGCGGAAATAAAACTGGGAATGGACAGATGCCGCCTCGGCAAAGCGAAGCTTCTGTACATATCTCCTGAGAAACTCCGTACGGAGTCCTTTGTGGCACAACTCCGTCAAATGAACATCAGCCTCATTGTCGTCGACGAAGCCCATTGCATATCCCAATGGGGCTATGACTTCCGGCCGTCATATCTTGAAATAGGCAATCTGCGCGACATGATGCCCGACATTCCTGTTCTCGCTCTCACTGCGTCGGCCACGCCCGAAGTTGTCAAAGATATAATGGCGAAACTGCATTTCTCCGGCGAAACAGTATTCTCAAAAAGCTTCACCCGAGAAAACCTATCCTACATAGTCCGCAACGACTTCGACAAAGAACGCCAGCTGATAAATATCCTCAGCAACACACGCGGAAGCGCCATCGTATATGTAAGATCTCGCAAACGCACTCGCGAGATAGCGTCGCTGCTGCTCGCCAATGACATCTCAGCCGACTATTACCACGCCGGGCTTGCTGTAGAAGACAAAGCGGAAAAACAAAATATGTGGAAAGAGGGCCGCATACGCGTTATGGTGGCGACTAACGCTTTCGGCATGGGAATAGACAAACCCGATGTGAGAACAGTGATTCATGTAGACCTCCCATCATCGCTTGAAGAGTATTATCAGGAAGCCGGACGTGCCGGACGCGACGGAATGCCGTCATATGCGGCGCTTCTTGTAGCCAAAACCGACAAGGCAAGACTGACACGCATGGTGACCGATGCTTTTCCGCCAAAAGATTACATAAGAAGAGTATATGAACTGGCAGGAAATTTCGTCAATGTCGCTGTGGGAAGCGGTTTTGACAAAATATACACATTCGACTTCGCTCTTTTTGTGAAAACTTATGACCTGCAACCCGTGCCGGCCAGAAACGCCATGAGACTGCTGACACAAAGCGGCTATTTCGAGTTCATGGAAGAAGTGTCGATGCAGTCAAGAGTGATGATTATCGCTGACAAAGAGGAACTGTATTCCGTAAGTCTTGACGAGGAGGGGGAACAGGTGTTCAATATTTTGCTCCGCAGCTATACGGGGCTGTTCGCTGACTTTGTATATATAAGTGAACCGGTTATCGCAAGGCGTTCGGAAGTCAGCGAGCAGAAAGTGTATGAAACACTTCTTGCATTGTCGAGAATGCATATCCTGCAATATGTACCTCGCCAAAATATGCCCTATCTTTATTATACCACATCACGCGAGCTGCCGAAACATGTAGAAATCCCGAAGTCGGTATATGAAACTCAGCGGGAACGGCTTATAAAACGTATTGAGGCCATGAAAGCTTTTGCGTTCGCCGATAACGGATGCCGTGTCAACATCATGCTTGAATATTTCGGAGAAAAACCTGAATCGCCGTGCGGAAAATGCGATTTGTGCCGCGAACGCAATCGTATAGCCCTAAACAAAAATCAACGTCAACAACTTGCCGACTCTATATTATATATAACCGGGCAACAACCACGCACTCTTGAATACATCATAAAAGAATTGTCAGGCTATCGCAAAGAAGAAGTGATAACAGAAACACGCCGTCTAATGTCGGCCGGGAATATCCGATTAAATCCCGACGACACATTGACCTCACGTGCCAAATAATCGCCTGACAGGCAAATAACCTGATTTAATATGCGTATTATATCAATTTTTCTTATATTTGTAAATCCCTTTAAACCAGTCCATTTATGACAAAATCGCTTATACCGCTCCTGTTGTGCCTTATCTTTAATCTTCAACTCTACGCACAGACCGATAATACCGTGGCCATTCCCGAGGACTGTTACGACATAATCGTCCCCGACACTGCCGCCTATATAATGTTTGCAATTAAAAAATCAGACTTGAAAGTTCATACATTCAAAACCGGCGAATGTATGTGGCACACAAAATATAAACCCGAGACACATAGAATATATGCCGGGAATAACGGTGTTTTCATCACCAAACAAAGTTATAATCCATTGTCATTAAAAAGAAAGAATGAAACCCGACTCCTTGATTACAGAAATGGAGAAGAATTACACAAATATGACGTTCTTCCGGCTTTGATAGATGAAGACAATGATATACTGATAGGATATAAAGGAGATAAAAACAATAAACTTTTCGGATATAAAATATCTTCCGGAGAAGAATTATGGAAGACTAAAATCGAAAAGAATTATGGCGACCCGTGGGATTTAATCGTTTCATCGAAATCCGACTCATCAATAATATGTCTGGGAAATCACATATGGAAGGTGAACATATACACCGGAGATCGATTGGAATACAAACTAAAACGCAGAATACAGGATAAAAAGACAAATGCGGGGCTTATCGGTTTAAGCGTATTGACAGCAATATTTGCAGGAACAGCAGTGTATGGGCCGACATATTTTGACGGATTCGGATCAGAACCAATAATCGATGACAACGGCCATATATTTGTAGCCGACCGTGACGCAGTGGTGTGTCTTGACTATAATCTTAATGAAGTATGGCGTTATCAGTTGCCTGAAGGTATCGGCAGCAAATCATACCTGTTTCTGCAAGGCGACACGCTAAGAATGATAAATACAGGAACAGCCGTGACCGGATCCAGGACACGAAAAATCGGAGAACCATTTTTGCATCCTTTGACAAAAATACAGGCAGCAACATCAACATTTTGCGGTTCCCTAAAAAATGGGATAAAACAATATTCAAAGATAATCTCGACTTTGTGATAGATACCGTATACAGCTATAATCCTGAAACCGATTCATTGACACCTCTGTTTTTACGTAAAAACTCCTGTCCAATAATAGGAACAAACGGAGATATCCTTTATGTAAATGAAGACCTGGAGATTCAGGAAAGATTCGACGCAATCTCCATTTTCTTCAAATTGGGAACGATATCGGATGGCTCAACGATGCTCGTGCATTGGGAAGAGGAAGCCCCCGCGTTTTATATGGCTATCGATGACACAGGGAAGATATGCTCCCGGCACGGAAGCACTGAGGTTTCATTTATAAGCCTCGGCAACAAATTATTCAAGACAAAGAACGGAATGGTTATCACTAAGTGATAATTATTGCCCCACTCCGAGTTCTTGAGCTGCCTTGTACATCAGAGACAAGGCAGCTTCACGTTCATTAGGGATCTCGCCGTCAAGAATAGCATTTTTGATACGTTCCTTTATAAGCCCAACCTCGCGACATGGAGATAATCCGAATCTCTCCATAATCTCCTCACCCGATACAGGAGGCTGAAAATTGCGTATGCGGTCTTTCTCCTCAAGAATCTTCATTTTTGCCTCCACGAGGTCAAAGTTTTCAAGGAAACGCCTCACCTTATCCTGATTTTTAGAAGTAATATCGGCACGGCACAATATCATCAAGTCATTTATGTCGTCACCGGCATCAAACAGGAGCCTTCTTACTGCCGAATCAGTAACCACATCCTCAACCAAAGCGATAGGGCGCATATGAAGCTCGACAAGCTTCTGAACATACTTCATCTTCTCATTAAGCGGCAGACGCATATTTTTAAATATGCGCGGCACCATCTTGGCCCCTATAAAATTATGGTTATGGAAAGTCCATCCTATTTTGCCGTCCCAACGTTTGGTTACAGGTTTGGCTATATCATGGAGAAGAGCGCCCCAACGAAGCCACACATTGTCACTGACACGCGCCACTTTATCAAGCACCTCCATGGTATGATAAAAATTGTCCTTATGCCCGCGACCCTGAAGCACCTCTACTCCCGACATCGCCTCAAGTTCAGGAAATATATAATTCAACAAACCTGAGTTATGGAGCAACACCCATCCAATCGACGGCATTGGCGACGCCATTATTTTCATCAGTTCGTCGGCAATCCTCTCTTTTGAGATAATCTCGATGCGTGAGGCATTACGGCGTATTGCCTCAAATGTTTCATCCTCAATTGTAAATGCAAGCTGAGTAGCGAAGCGGATAGCCCTCATCATGCGCAAAGGATCATCACTGAAAGTGATGTCCGGATCAAGCGGAGTGCGGATTATCTGGTAATCAAGGTCTCCGAGACCGTCATACAAGTCTATCAGTTCGCCGAAATTAACGGCATTAACGGAGATGGCCATCGCATTGATTGTAAAATCACGCCTGGCAAGGTCATCGGCAAGAGTCCCATCCTCCACTATCGGCTTGCGGCTGTCGCGATGATAGGATTCTCGCCTGGCGCCCACAAACTCCAATTCAAAGTCATGGTTTTTAACCTGAGCTGTCCCGAAATTACGGAACACGTTGCACTTTGCCCCAAGTCTGCGCGCGACAGCTTCGGCAACTTCAATTCCGCTCCCTACGGTGACAAAGTCAATATCTTTTGAATGACGGCAAAGGAATAAGTCCCTGACATATCCTCCGATTACATAACACTCTCGTCCAATCTCATCGGCAACCGTGCCGACTTTATGAAATATCGGTTGATCTATCCTATCGTAAAGGTTCATTTATCTGTTATGTTATAGCAAACTTACAATCTCTTCAGGCGCGTTGGTCAATGATTTGAGGCCTTCATCGGTAACAACATAGGTATTCTCAATTCCGACAGCGCCTACATGCGGAATCACGAATTTCGGCTCAATGGCAATCACGTTATTCAATGCCAGAATGTCACGGCTGCGCGGAGCGATGACCGGAAGCTCGTTTATTTCAATACCTACGCCATGTCCTATAAATCCGGCTTTCTGGGCATGCCCCATGAAATAACGGTCCAAATCATGCTGCTTAACAATGTCCACGGCTATCTCATAAAGTAACGATGCCGCTATCCCGGGTTTTGCCTCTTTTTCTAATCGGCGACATATCTCAATTGAGCATTGATGCGCTTTGCGAGCCAGGCCGTCAAGATCATTCAATGAATAAACACGGGTCATATCTGTCATATAACCGGTAAAATTGCCATTTGAATCAACCATGACACTCATTCCGGCTTTTATAACCGTACCGTCAGCGCCTACCGGCAACGACGGATCCAATCCACGACCTCCCATCGCAAAATCATAGGGAGTCGGAACATCGGCATTATCTCCTGCCAGTATATTTGACATAAAGATCTCCATCGATTCGCCAGCAATTCTGAACTGCCCGAGACACCCTTCCAGACGTGAAATACGTTCAATCTCAATCTGGAGTTCGATATCGGTCATTCCTTCACGGTAAATGTGAGGTATGCGGCGATATACACGTTCGTGTTTAAGACCCGATGTTTTAAGTTTCTCCACTTCGTAAGGGGTCTTTATTGCCCGTACTCTACGCAACAGGGGTGAAACATTATATGCCGTCAATCCGTCAAATGCTTTTGAAAGACGATTGAACGTGACGCAATCCAAAGCTCCAAGTTCATAGCCCAAAGCCTTGGGACGTTTCAAACCGAGATCATCAAGTTTTTCCAAAATCTGCTCCGGTTTATGAATATAGAACAGATTCTTCCCTTCCAATCCAATAGGGCGACGCACAAAATATATTGCGTCACCTTTTATCGGTATATATATATATCCGTTGATTACCCGGCCGGCGGCATAATATATGTTGGCATTGCTTGTTATCAACAATGCTTCCACTCCTTCAATCACCATCTCTGATTGAATACGTTCTATACGCCGCTCTATTTCAGAAGCCGGGGTAAGAGCAAATAACGGTTCCATTGATATTCAAATTATATTATTATCTTTCAGATGAAACGAACGTAACGCCTATTTGTTCGATATCGGCCAGATTATCAACCCGCATTACATGTCGCACTATGATTGAAGAATCATTGACAATCCTTACCATACCCGGCACAGTGTCGGCAAACTGATATTCCGCGCCGAAACCATGTCCCTGCCATCGCCCGTAATTGTCACACAACCGCATATTGATCGTATCTCGTACTATATCGCCTGATTGATCAAGATGAGTCACCTCAAGCCAAAGATTGCTATAGGCATAATCATTATTGTGATGAACAGCCACTATCAATCGTCCGATGGAAACGGAATCTTCAATACACGGAACAAATGACAACGAGTCTTCATACAACCAACCGCTGTCAGGCAAACGCTGAAATTCACTGTAATCATTCTTGCCGATTCCGCATGACTGAAACAATGATGACAACATTACAGTAGCTAACAATAAGAACAAGGATGTCTTATTCATTTGGCTGTTGCGTTGACGATTTTTTAGCAGAGTTGTCTCCATCATTACGATTGCGGTCACGCCGCTGACGGTTGTTATTCTGACGGGGCTCACCTCCCTGACGAGGCTGCCGCTGCTGACGGTTATTGCCGTTTTCACCCTGCGGTCTTGGCCGGGACTGCTGTTCATTGCCGTCTTGATTTTTTTGCATCTTCGGCTGCTGTCCGTTATTGGAAGCGCCTTTCTTTTTCTTCTTTTTGGCCTTATCAAAACGAGTAAGAGAATCCTGCCCCACAAGCTCGACAAACTCCCTGCGTTCCGATTTCTTGTCGCCGGACTCAAGCCCGAGTTTCTCCGGCTTCTCTCCTCGCTTGTTCATTGAGATTACTTCAAAAGCGCGGTCGGCTGAAATAGTCACAAGATTGGCCGGGACTGACTTATCGGTAGAATATGTTATCTCACGCTTAAATATGTCGGTTTTGAAATGGTAGAATGTTCCGTCAACAGTCTCAAGCGTAATATCACGCGAAGGCATTCTCTTGACGCTTTCCACATATGTGTCAACTTCAAAGTTAAGACAGCATTTCAGTTTGGCGCATTGTCCGGCAAGTTTCTGTGGATTCAGCGATATATCCTGGAATCTTGCCGCGCTTGTCGCTACAGAAACAAAATTTGTCATCCAGCTCGAACAACAAAGCGGTCGCCCGCATGGCCCGATACCTCCTATACGGCCCGCTTCCTGACGAGCGCCAATCTGCTTCATTTCGATTCTCACCTTGAAAGTCTCGGCAAGCACTTTTATCAACTGACGGAAATCGACACGTTCATCGGCAATATAATAGAATATAGCCTTATTCCCATCACCCTGATACTCCACATCGCCAATCTTCATATTAAGTTTCAGATTCTCGGCAATTTTGCGCGAACGTATCATCGTGTCATTCTCTTTCGCCTTGGCCTCCTCATATTTTTCAATATCGGCCGGTTTAGCCTTGCGGAATACGCGACGAATATCGGCATCCGGCTTTATGTTGGCCTTTCTCATCTGCACGGCCACCAACTGTCCTGTTAAGGTAACGGTTCCTATATCATGGCCGGGAGAAGCCTCAACAGCTACAAGATCGCCGATTTCAAGCTTTAGATTAGTGCTGTTTTTATAATATCCCTTACGAGTATTCTTAAACTGCACTTCTACTATATTAAAATCAGCATATCCGCCGGGAATGTCACCAAGCCAGTTATAGCAATGCAGCTTGCCACGAGGAGGCTCCGACGAGCATCCGCGTCGACAACACCCGCTTGACGGAGCTACCTGATCGCCCTCCGTTTCACGGGATTTTAAATCTTCATTGTCGTTAGACATAGCAATACCGACTGATTATTTGGCAAAACTTACTGAACGAGTCTCACGGATGACAGTAATCTTCACCTGTCCCGGATAGGTCATCTCATCCTGTATGCGTTTAGCGATTTCAGCCGACAGCTTTTCAGTCTCCACATCGTCAATCTTATCGGCACCTACAATTACGCGCAATTCGCGGCCGGCCTGAATTGCATATGTCTTTATAACACCCGGATAAGACAATGCAAGCTGTTCAAGATCATTGAGACGCTTGATATATGCTTCCACAATTTCACGACGGGCGCCGGGACGAGCTCCTGAAATCGCATCGCATACCTGAACAATCGGAGCAAGCAAAGTCGTCTGTTCTATTTCATCATGATGCGCGCCGATTGCGTTGCAGATTTCCGGTTTTTCTTTATACTTTTCGGCAAGCTTCATACCGAGAAGAGCATGGGGCAATTCGGGTTCTTCATCAGGCACTTTGCCTATATCGTGGAGCAGTCCGGCACGACGGGCCTTTTTGGGATTCAAGCCGAGTTCAGAGGCCATAATGGCACAGAGATTGGCGGTCTCGCGTGAATGCTGCAACAGATTCTGTCCATAGCTTGAACGATATTTCATCTTACCCACCATTCTTATCAAATCGGGATGAAGCCCATGGATGCCAAGGTCGATAGCCGTACGTTTTCCGGTCTCGACGATTTCTTCCTCTATCTGTTTGCGCACTTTAGCCACAACCTCCTCTATACGGGCCGGATGAATACGTCCGTCAGCGACAAGCTGATGAAGAGCAAGACGCGCGATTTCACGACGCACAGGGTCAAATCCAGACAGAACGATAACCTCGGGGGTATCGTCAACAATTATTTCAATTCCTGTAGCAGCCTCAAGAGCGCGTATGTTACGGCCTTCACGACCGATTATACGGCCTTTGATTTCGTCAGAATCGATATGGAACACGGTCACTGAATTTTCAATCGCTGTTTCAGTCGCCACACGCTGTATCGACTGGACAACGATACGTTTCGCCTCTTTATTGGCGGTCATCTTCGCCTCGTCCATTATATCGTTTATATAACTTGCGGCAGCGGTCTTGGCTTCATCTTTCAGTGACTCTACGAGTTTCTCTTTTGCTTCTTCAACAGAAAGTCCTGAAATATGTTCCAGTTCATCCTGCGCGTCACGGATAAGTTTGTCAAGTTCGTTGCGCTGATTGTCTATGGCGACAGCCTGCGCATCAAGATTTACCTTCAACGCATCAAGTTCGTTGCGTTTGCGGGCAATATCGCCTTGCTGCTGATTAAGCTGAAGTTCACGCTGCTTGATACGGGCTTCCGATTGCTGAATCTTCCCAAGTTTCGCATTTGCTGCTTTTTCAGCATCGGCCTTGATTTGCAATTCTTCTTCACGAGCTTCAAAAAGTTTCTTTTGCTTAAGCATTTCCGCTTCCTGACGGGCTTCGTCAAGAATCACTTTCGAGCGACTGCGGGCCGAAGACCGCTGAACTATGATTGTTACCGCCACTCCTATGACAGCGGCGACTACTCCAACTACAATGGATAATAAAAGTGTACCCATGATATGTATATATGTATTAAATAAAAAAAGCACCAACAGCCATTCAAGGGTCATTTCTGCCCCTGCTTGTCTGATAGTGCAGGTTAAACTTCAAAAAATTCCTTCTCAATCGACCTTCAATAGTATCCGGTCGAGTTCTTTCTCAAACTTGTCCAATTCCGTCGCAGCTCTTTCATTCTTCTTAAGCTCTTGAATGTAAAGCTTTGCGAAATGGAGGGCTACCATTCCAAAAATGTCCTTTGACGTTCTGTCGGCGGGTCGGGTCTCATACCATTTATCGAAAACTCGATTTACATAATATTCTGCCTGGCGCACCTCTTCTTCGCCCTTATAATCGACTGCCATGCCCAGAGGGGCAAGATCACCCAATTTTATTGTTATATTCAGCCTATCTTTCATTGCATCATTCAGTCAAATCCGCGATGCATTTATTGATTTCCTGCACTAATCCGGACAATTTGACCCGACTTCTGTCAATATCTTCCCTCGTGGGAGAAATAACATTGACCACCGTAAGATATTCGACCTCGGTTTTTAACCGGCGAACCTCCTCTTTAAGGTCTGACACTGTCTGTTCCAATTCAACTACGCGTGCCTCAGCCTCGCGCTTCGCCTCGTTCAGAACCTCATAACGGTCGGTAAGCAATTCCGCTTTCCTCACTATACGAGCAAGAGTGTCATCCAAGTCGATAGCCATTAAATCCAAATTTTTACAAAAGTACGATAAAAATATTATATTCCCAATAAATTCATCCTCCT
>CAZYXN010000046.1:0-20550 GCA_964651105.1 uncultured Muribaculum sp.
TTAATAAAGTTATAGTTTTTCACAAAGTTATATGATTTAACTTTTACCCCCCCCCATTTATGTTAAATATACTTAATACAGCACGTTAATATAAAATTAATCAGCCATAAGCCGCCTAATAGTAGAATTATTGCAATTAACTCAATCAATTTAACTTTTCAAGAATATGTTATTTTATCAATTATTTGCGAATTTGTTTGGCAGATACGCCCGAAAAGAATATCTTTGCTACCGCACTTAATTAATTTCCTGATATAAGATACTAAACTATGCACAGGAATAGAGAAGGGGCAATCGTCACGATTGCCCCTTCTTACATATATAACCGGATTGTTTTTACAATCAGCCAAATCAATGACATCCCCCGCAGCCGTCTCCGCATCCTCCGTCGCCACAGTTGCCATCACCGCAACTTCCGCAGCCGCAACCGCAGCCGCTTGCGGGCTGAATCTCTTCGGGAGTGGCATCGCGCACAACACCGATAGCGCCTTCAAAACGCACATCTTTACCGGCAAGGGGATGGTTGAAATCCATTACGACCTCACTGTCACTGATTTCAAGAATCTTTCCCGTGATACGGTAGCCGTCCTGAGTCATCATGGGGATAACGGCTCCGACTTTCACATGCTCGCTGTCAAATTTGCCATCTACCTCAAAAATGCCTTTTTCAATATGGGCGACCTGCTCAGGGTCATATTCGCCGAAAGCCTCTTTTGCCGAGACTTTGACATCAAATTTATCTCCGGTAACCAATCCTTCGATAGCCTTTTCAAGAGGTACAATCACGCCGCGAGTAACTCCGAAAATAATCTTTTCAGGATCTTCGGGCACTACCTGGTGAACCAATCTGTCACCTTCGGGATTGATTTCATAGAGATCATATACCATTTCGACATATTTGCCGGGTTCAATCTTTTCCATAATTCTATTTTTAATGTTATACTCTTTTTGGTTATTAACAAAAATCAGGCCAAAAAAGATGGCTGTCACACATTGGTTCCGAAAGCGGCCAACAGAGCCGAACTTATCGACATGTATATCACCATGCCGATGATGTCGTTGGTGATTGAAATAAACGGCCCGGTGGCAAGGGCAGGATCAATCCTGAATCGCTCCAATGTCAGGGGCACAAACGTACCGAATATTGACGCAAACACCACTACGGCGAACAATGACAGAGAAACGGCAACAGTCGTAACCTGAGTCGGTCCCAACGAGAATATATTGTAGACCAACACCAGAAGCGATATGATACAGGCATTAAGCAATCCCACTCCACATTCCTTGAATATCTGTTTGGCCGCACCCTTCACGTCAAGCGAACCGTTGGCAAGCCCCTGCACAATAATGGCCGATGACTGTATTCCGACATTTCCTCCGGTGCCGCCGATAAGCGGGATAAACAGAGCCATTGCGGGATTTAGAGCAAAACCTGATTCGAAATGCCCGAGAATAAGCGAGTTGCCGATACCTCCCAACATTCCTATAAGCAGCCATGGAAGACGGGCCTTTGCCTGATAGAAGACAGTGTCATTGCTCTCGACATCGGCAGAAAGACCTGAGGCCAACTGATAATCGCGCTCACGCTGTTCACGGGCCTCATCCATCACGTCGTCGACGGTAATCTGTCCGACAAGGCGCCCTATCGAATCCACTACCGGCATAGCCACAAGGTCATATTTTTCGAAATCGAGCGTAAGGTCGTCAATAGGAGTATCGGTTTTTACCGATACCGGATCAGTCTCCATCACATGCTTTATCTTGGACACGGACGGATGGGTAATCATTTTTTTGAGCGGAAACACTCCCCGCAATTTATAGTCATTGTCGACGACGTAGACATTGTAAATATCATCCATATCCTCAGCCTGGCGACGCATTTCCTGAACACATTGCGGCATACTCCAGTTTTCATTCACCACAATCATTTCCGTGCCCATCAATCCTCCGGCAGTATCCTCGTCATACTTCAGAAGGTCGATAATATCACCGGCCTGCTCCATATTGTCGATATGGGACAGAATCTCGTCGCGATCTTCCTCATCAAGCTCCTGGATGATGTCGACGGCATCGTCGGTATCGAGGTGGTCGATGACCTGCTTGGCGATATCCTCGCTCGACATCGCGCTCAATAACTGATGGCGGTCGTCCTCGTCAAGCTCCATCAGCACATCGGCCGATTTTTCTCCGTCGAGCTGCCTGAAAAGGAATTCCGCCTCCTCGAGATCCAAATCTTTATATAATTCCGCAATGTCGGCAGGATGCAGCTTGGAAAGTTCTTTCCGTGCCAATTCCACATCGCGACACTCGATTATATCACGGATTTGGTCCAGATATTCCTGAGTAAACTCTTTCATTCCTCACTCGCAGCCGCTTCACGCATCGCGGCAATTTTATTGGTTAATTTTATAAAATCGGCCACACCGAGCTGTTCGGGCCGTTCTTTCCACACGGCATCATCGTCAAGTTCGACCCCCGAAGCCAAAATGCCGCGCAGCGAGTTGCGAAGAGTCTTTCGACGCTGCCCGAACGCAGTTTTCACAATAAGTTTGAACAACCGTTCATCACATCCAAGCTCGGTGACACTGTTTCTGACACATCTGATCACTCCCGATTTTACTTTGGGTGGCGGATTGAACACATTCTCATCCACGGTAAACAGATATTCTACATCATACCATGCCTGGAGAAGCACACTCAGAATGCCATAAGCCTTTGACCCTGGACGTGACGCAAGGCGTTCGGCGACCTCACGCTGCAACATTCCGCTGCAACACGGAATGGAATCGCGATACTCCAATACCTTGAAGAATATCTGCGATGATATATTGTAGGGATAGTTGCCTATAACGCAAAACTTGTCGGCACCCATAACCTCAGTGAGATTCATCTTCAGGAAGTCTCCCTCTATAATCCGGCCGTCAAGTTCCGGGAAATTTTCTTTTAGATACCTTACGCTCTCATTATCAATCTCCACAACCTTCACATCGTGTCCTTCATCAATGAGGAACCGCGTAAGCACACCCATCCCGGGGCCTATTTCAAGAACCGGCATTCCTTTATATCGGTCAAGAGTCGACGCAATGCGTGACGCAACCGACAAATCGGTCAAAAAATGCTGACCCAACGCTTTCTTTGGTTTGACTTTCTGCATCACCTGTCTTTTAGTGATTAATAAAGTACAAACTTAGCCAGAATTTTTGAAAAATCCCTCACCGTTCCCATTAAAAATAACATTTTCTTCACAGGAAGCCCCGGAACAACAGCAACTAAAAACACCCTCGCCGCATTGTCGCAGCAAGGGTGCCAAATTTCACTTCAGTTAGTCTAACCAATTACTTAGTAGAGGCGTTTTTTAATCTTATTGCAATAGGATTCATGTATTGAGCGCCTTTGAAGTCTTTCCCCTTCAAGACACACTTGGTCACACCCGGTTTAAGAGAAACTTTCCCAGCCTTAATACTGTTAGTGCCTTGGCGTTCGGTAAATCCTGAGTAAACAACCGGAAGTTCCTTACCGTCAATCTCAACAATAACATTGCCGGCGTCGTCAGACTTAACAGTATTATAATCTATATACACTTCATATTCAGCGGGTTCATTAAGACGCAGCGACCACATCATGCTTTGGTCGTTTTTAGTCCAGTTTTTCACATAATTGCGATTGACTTTTCCATCGCCATATCCCAGACCCTTGCCGACAAGCTCCGCATCAAACACAAGCAAACGGTTTTCACGTTTAGCGTCAAGCAATCTAACTGGATTGTTCTCAACACGCTTGTCAACCACGAGAGCCAACAGCGAGTTCTTGTCATCAACAGCCTTTTTCGGAATTTCAATCACATAATCATCGTTATTCAGGCGGCTGAATTTCACTGGGATTGACTTGTCGGCAACCCAATAGCCGCTTTTTATAGTTGAACGAAGACCACCCACAACAAGTTTACCATCCTCAGGCCATTCAAACACATGGGCATAAAGAGTGTCGCCTTTCCAAGTTGTCACTCCCCATTGTTGAATCGGAAGCGTGGCGCGTTCAACGCCATAGATTCCTTCTCCATTCACAGCAAGCCAATCGCCGACACTACGGAATATATCGACATCTTTTTCATCCCATTTCCCGTTGCCCATAGGCCCTACATTCATAAGGATATTACCCCCTTTTGACGCAGCGCTTGCCACAAGCTGAACAAAATGTTTCGGCGACTTACGCACTGTATCAACCACGCTATAGCCGTAGGATTCGTTGGTTGTCGGTATCGACTCCCAATAACCGCGAGTCACAGGAAAATACGCCGCACGGTCGCCTGTGTTTTGGTAATCACCGAGATTACCTGTCGCAAAACGGGCAAGACGGCCATTTACCACAATTTTGTTCTCTTTGTCAGCTTCGCGAATAGCTTCAAGGATGCGCACATTCAGATATAACGGCAATTTCGCCGGAGTGTCAAACCACAGAATGTCAGGGTCATAATTTCTGATAAGCTCCTGAATCTGCGGGATGGATTTCTCCATGACATATTTTTCGGCATTCGGAAGAAAACCTTTTTTCTCTCCAAGCCACCAGTTGGCTCCCCCAAGAAGTTTGTCGCCACCGGGATTATCATAATCCCAATCATTGCCTGGCGCATCAGGATGTTCCCAATCAAACGCATGAGAATAGTAAAACCCGAATTTTATGCCGTATTTTTTTGCAGCCTCTCTCAACTGTTTCATCAAATCCTCGCCCTTATATGCAGTCTGGCGAATATCATACGGATAAGCATCAGAGGGAAACATCGCAAATCCATCATGATGTTTCGCGGTGATGATAAAATATTTCATACCGGCATCCTTCACATGCTTCATCCATTCGTCAGCATCAAATTCGGAAGGATTAAATGTCGAGACAAGCTCCTTTTTATATTGATCCAAAGGAATCATGCCTTTACGCATCAAATGCTCGGTGTAACCCCCAAGTTTCTTTCCCTTCCAGATTCCAGCAGGAACAGAATAGACACCCCAATGAATGAAACAACCGAATTTGGCATCGTCATACCACGACATCCGCTCATCATAATTTTTATGAGCGTCACTCCACCATCCGTTCAACGCATTTTCCAAAGCGGCCTTGTCTTGCGGTAACTGCAAATTGTCAGGAATGTCAAATCCCTGTTCATCTCCATTCTGAGCCGATATGGAAAATGAACTCATGAATATGGCAGCACATAGCAACCCAATTAAACTATTTCTCATTTCAAACCTTAATTATTTTTTCTAATCACAAATTAAAGCTTAAAAAAGCTACATTCATCAAAATATTGTGCCTAATCCTTTAAAAAATATTCCGCAGCTTGCCGCTATTCAGGCATAACCGCAACGCGAACACGATCGGAACAGAATAACTGAGCGGATGATGAGACCAAATAACAATAATATATTCCGACCGGCACACGAACGCCGCAATTATCCTTGAGATTCCATGTAAAAGACGATTTTCCCGAAACATCAATTTTATCAACAATATCACCACTGATATCTGCAATCTTAAGAGTCAGTTGACAATCGACAGGTCTCCATGTCAACTCAGCATGATCGCGAACGATATTATCGCTTGTCAGATTCAGATTATCCACAATTTCCACAGAAAAAACGAAATTACGATACGTCATTTTACCATCGTTATCAATGACGGTTATTTTAGCCGTATGATTTCCCCGGTTCATCAAAGGCAATTCCGCAGCAATCCTATAACAATCCTCATTTGACGACATGACGGATAACGGTATGGATACTCTGCCGTCAATCTCACAGGCCGAATATCCTCCAATTGCACTGCAATTCTGATTTATTCCCGAGCCATCGGCAATAATGTCGGCAACGATGTATCCATCTTCATAAGCGCAATAGGTTATAACCGGATTATGGCGAATAGCTGACGCTTTATGCTCATATTCAAAATCAGCATATCCGACGTGGACTGAATTCTGCAAACCGTCAATTGCCGAGACATCGCAATGAAGCCGTTTCGACTGTAAATCGGAAGCGAGTTTTATCGGTATCTCAAATGCTCCGTCGGCAATTTTACCAACAGCCTTTCCGACAATCATATCATTATGACAGACCCCATCGCCGGTAACCGATGACGAATAGACTAACGCCTCAACAACCGTTCCGTCAGAACAATTATCGATGCTTCCGGCCAACATCCCCAATTCCGGAATATATCCACACTCTACTGTTTGATAAGGAATAATGATAGGAAGCACGGGATCGCCAAGAAGATTGAATGACAACGTATTTAAACCAAGAGTTTTGTTGGCCTGTGACGCAGCTGCGAGCATGCATTTACGTTGGGCGGAAAGCCATATATCGCCAAAACGCTCACCGGCTTTCCTGGCACTCCACAATTTAGAAAATTCTATCAAAATCAATCGATTGTAGGACGCATACACCTCTTGCGGAGATGTAACGCAACCTATCACACCACCATTGCCATTAAACAGCAACGATTCGGAGAATCCCATTGTTGAACCACCGAATTTACCAATCCGACATGAGGATAGAAATCCCCAAGGCAACACATCGTTTTTAATAGAAGCACAGGCATATGAATCCCAAAGCCCTTCACCGGTGATTGACGTTTCATCGCCATGTCCTATATATGTCATAAGCCCGACTCCGGTTTTAAGAGTTCTTTCCAATCTCACACGGGCATCAACCGCTTTTCCGTTGACAAGCCCATACTCGCTAACATATATTTTATGAATAAGTGAGCCGGGATAATCGGCAAATAACGCGACCGCATCTTCAGCATCGGCCTGATGAGCAAGATTATCTCCGTCATCGGCAGCAAGCAATATCTCATGGGAATGCCTGGCATTCTCGTTTGAAGACAGATAACGGACTACTTTGGCTGTATATTCTTCAGCATGACGACCGGAGGCAATCGGAATACGCCCCACAGCAATGTCAGGAGCGGTAAACGCCACTCGCGTTGGCGAGAAGTATCCCTTTACCATCCCGAAATATGCATCTCCGGCCACATCATTCCATTCACAGCCATAAATAATCAAATATTTCAATACTCCATCAGAAGCCTCGTAAAACTCCTTCACTTTCTGTCGAACCGTTTCCGCCTCTTCATCTTTGTCAATAACCATCGTCGATACGGTTATCGACAGCCGTTCACGATGCAGTTCAGCAAATGCGTCGGCATAAGCCAAGAACTCTTGTGTCGTTACAATCAAAAGTTCCGGCGATACGGTTTCTCCTCTTGACACGAACGGAGAAATGATGAGAAGCGAAATTAACGTTAATATTTTCACAGGATTGGGTTTATAAAATCTATTTATCGGTAAGATGGCCGTGGACTCATAATCAGCTTTAAGACCGAACCGGCCATTATATCATCATGTCGCAGGAAAGGGGAAGAAAGCGGCACTCCGTCAAGCGTCATTTCTTTGACATAAATATTATCCGGAGAAGCGTTTTCAGCAATAATTGTAAACCGCCTTCCGTTTTCAAGCCTTATTTCGGCTTTAGGAAACACAGGACTGCCTATGACATATTCCTGAGAAACCGGACATACAGGATAAAATCCAAGAGCGGCGAAAACATACCATGCCGACATCTGACCCGCATCGTCATTACCAGACAAACCGCCCGGAACGGCGAGATACTCCGTTTCCATTATATGTCGGACATATTTCTGTGTTTTCCACGCCTCTCCGGCATAAGGAAACATCCACGCCACTTGATGACAAGGCTCATTTCCATGCCAATAGCGTCCATGAGTAAACATCGAATCCAGTTTTGACGCATACGCTTCTCGGCCTCCCATAATTTCCATCAATCCCCGTTGGTCATGAGGGACATACCACGTATAGTGACATGGAGCCCCCTCTGTGATATTCGCTGAAAATGAAAACGGGTCAGAAGGGAGAAACTTTCCGGAAGAATCACGCGGAGCCGCATATCCTGTCGCCGGGTTTATGACATTGCGATAATTCGTCGCTCGATTCATTAAAACATTATAATCATCACTCTTTCCAATCAACCTCGCGACCTGGGCAAGAGCGAAATCGTCATACGCGTATTCAAGAGTGCGGGACACTTGTTCTTTCTTATGGAACGCATCCGCGACTCCGTCCTCAACAGGGATATACCCGTATCTCAGATAAGAGCCGAGAGCTCGCCGCCCTTTGCCGTTTCGATAATCTTCCAACGTTTCGGGAGAGATAAACGCATTCTGTCTCATGCCCTTATACGCTTTATCTATATCAAATCCACGGATACCCTTAGTATAGGCATCGGCGATAGCGGCAATGCAATGATCGCCAATCATTGCCGCAGTATAGCTGTTCCAGCATGGAAAAATCGGCAACCATCCCCCTTGTTCGTATTTAAGCACAAGAGACTGCATCATATCAGCGCTTTTTGACGGGGAAATAATGTTCAACAGCGGATGCAAAGCCCGATACGTATCCCACATGCTATAATCCTCATAATATGTCCTGCCATCTGTCATTTTTTTCATTTCAGCATTTTCTGAAGATGAGCCGAATGCTGGATATAGGCCGTAAACATCATTAAAGGCGCGAGGCAGAAAAGAGGTCCGGTAGAGGGCGCTGTAAAATTTAATCCGCTCCTCATCGGAACCGCCCTCAAGATTTATTTTTCCAAGTTGTTGATTCCAAATACCGGTCAACCGGGATCTCACGGCATCAAAATCAAAATCCGGGATTTCAGCATGAAGATTTTTCAATGCCCCGGTGATTCCGGTAAAAGACGATGCAGCTTTTACTACGATGGATTCTCCTTTTTTCGCGTTGAACGAGATAAAAGCCCCGATTCCCGAAGAATCCGCAATCCGGTCAGCACCTGTAAATATCTGATTGCCTTTATATGTACCATGCGAGACGATTTCCAGAGTCTCGGGCCACTCAATGACAAACCAACCGGAGAATCCGGCTGATTTTCCGGAGCCTTGATATATACGATGCACGGGATTCCGCCCTCTTATCTGACGCTTATCCAAATCAATTTCGATACTACCCTCCCCTTCATCACTATTGGGGTTGACAACAATGAACGCTTCTCCTGAAGCCGAATATTCAAATCGGAAAATAGCGGCACGTGATGTTGCGGTCATCTCAGTCTTTATCTGTTCTTCAGGCAAAAATACCGAATAATAATCAGGAGCGGATACTTCCGAAGATTTATCAAGCAACGAAGCCCTATCTTCCGGCAACGCGCGCAGCGTCCCGAAAAGGGGCATTAAAGTCATGGAACCATAATCCTGGGTGCATCCTCCGACAATCCAATGAGAATTGCGGAATCCCTGAAACAAAGAATCAGTATAATAATATGGCGCAATACACTTGCGCTCGGTATCACGCGTCTGCGGTGTCCAGAAATTCATTCCATTCGGCTCAAGCACTGCCGGCAGCGTCTGCCCCAGTTCTTCTGTACCTTTGCCAAACATTCCAGCAGCAAAAGTCACACTATTTGTTGTGCCGATTCTCGGTTCCACGCAAGAAAGATTAGACTTGGCATAGACAATCGAAATAACGGATGAAGCCAATAAGGCCAAGGATAGAATTGTAACTCTGTGCATTGCAAATATAACAAGTTGAATATAATTCATTTTATGACAAAGTTCAACAACTCGCCATTTTCATTTTCCCCGGCAGCAGTAATACGTGTATCGGCCAGGATATCATAAGCCAATACATCTTCATTCATCACGATGATATCACCGATTTTCATGACACCGTGACTCCCGGCAAGCGCCACCATTTTCGCAGCCAAATCAGGATTAACATCAATGCTTTTTGAAATATCGCCACAATGAAACACAATCTTTCCCGAGAAAGATTCCGGTGACTGCCATTCGCCGATTATAACCGCGCCTTCATGACATCGGTTGAATGCGTTAAACCCTGAAACAGGCATCGGGACAGTGGTGATACATGGAGCGTAAGCGTCAATATATCGGGGTGCGAATTTTTCCGAGATATTCTTTCCAAGGCGGCAAATACGCATAGCCACTCCACATGAATATCTCCATGACGCGCTATTTGCTGGGATAAAAAACGGTTTGCCATCCTTAATTATCGCAGAATCAGGAATCATCTCTACAGTAACATCATCGCAGAACTCATCCGTCGAAAAACGGTCAAACACCAACACTTTCATTCCGTCCGATTGTTAAGAGCGTCCAATCTGTCATACATCACCGCCAAATGAGCATAAATCGACGTGTTCTGAATCACGATACCCTCAGGAGCCGTAATCCGGAACGGTGTGAAATTCCATAAAGCTTTTATCCCGGCGGCTACAACTTTATCGCTCATTTCCTGAGCATGGTCTACCGGAACAGCGATGACCGCAATCTCGGCATTAAGTTCAGCCATACGCTCTTCAAGTTCCGAAACATCGTAGACAGGCACGCCGCACACTTCCTGACCAGTGCGATCCGGATCCACGTCAAATCCAGCCACAATGTGGAGTCCGTAATTATCAAGACCGGAATCACTGATCAACGCGCGTCCAAGACTGCCCACGCCGACCATTATGGCATTATGAACCACTTTGAACCGCAAAAAATCCTGAAGTTCGTGTTCCAGACGCGTCACCTCATAGCCAATTCGAGTTTTCCCCTTTATATTCAAGAAAGACAAGTCCTTGGCTATCATCGAAGCGTCGACATGAAGTTGCTTGGATATCTGAGTTGACGACACATACTCAACACCCGCAGCCTTCAGCAGACTGACGTAAGCCAGATACCACGGCAATCGTCTCACCGTGGGTTCCGGGAGCATTTCCCGTTGGTTGGATGTGGTATTAGTCTTTGCCATATCAAATTAACGCACAAAGTTAGCAATTATATACGACAATGTACCGCTCCTCTGTCATTTTTTACAAATTTCCAACATTACGCGAAAAAGAATCGTCTATCAAACCGATGTCACCGGTTAAAAAGATTGTCCTTGGAGGTTACTTGCGTAGGTATGTCGACAGTGCCGCCAATATGGCATTCGCCCATTTTCACATTATACGTGTTTGAAAAACTGACACCTATTTTTGCCTCTCCAACTTTAATATTGTCAAAAGAGACATTTGAAATCGGCTTTTCATCGGTTCCTTGCAACACCAAAGCGGCCTTGGAAGCCTTCTGACACTCCAGTCCGTCGACTACAAGATTCTCAATTTCAGAAAAATGATTGTTATCAAGCCCCTCTCCGGCATATTTGCTCGTCACATAAAACAAATCTTCCACATCTCCAAAGACACAGTTATTGACATAAAGATTTTTCACAAAACCGCCACGGTCAGGATTAGTCTTGATATAAATGCCGCGTTTGCAATATCCCGCATAGTCACAATTCTCGACAAACACATTACGCACACCGCCCGACATCTCGCTTCCAAGCACTACCGCATGGAGGCCTTTGAAATGACAATTCCGCACAATTATATTCTCACACGGACACCCAGCGCTCCAACCGTCGTTATCACGACCGCTCTTAATAGCGATATTGTCATCTCCATTATCAAAATGCACATCCTCAATCAAGATGTCGCGTGAACTTTCCGGATCTATACCGTCATTATTAACCAGCTTCGCGTCATAACGCAATGACCGGCAGATGATATTCTCGCTTTGCAAAAGATGCAGACACCAGAACGGAGAATTAATCATCTTCACTCCCTCCACTGTGATATTCTCACATCCATAAAACTGAATCAAGTGAGGCCTCAGCCAGTCACCGTCACCAAAACGACGCAGGTCAACGGCCACTCCGGTATGATTCATTTCACGACTACGCATCTGTGCCGGCTTTTGATTCTTTTTCCATGTGGCAAAAGTGGACATCGCATTGCCATCAATTGTTCCTTTCCCGATAATCGCGACATCATGCACTCTATAACCAAAAATCATAGGAGAATAATTATATAAGTAAGTCCCCTCCCAACTGGTATTAACAATCGGATAATGTTCCGGCTCAGGAGCGAATTTCAATACCGCCCCCTCTTCCAAATCAATACATATATCGCTTGTCAGAGTCAAAGACCCCTTTATATAATAAATCCCGGAAGGAACCGATATATAGGCGCCCCCACTTTTATCAGCATATTTCATCGCCTTATCAAAAGCTTTTTTACAGTCAGAGACACCATCGCCTTTGGCTCCGAATTTAAGAATACTGACTTTATTGTCCGGAATCTCAGCACCTGAAATCCGAGACAATATACTGTCTCGTAATTGGACATTATACATCAACCCGGAAGCTCCGGATGGAATTGTCATCGCCCACATAAACAAAAGAGCACAAAACAGCTTAACTATCAATTTCATGGCTTAGTCAAATTTTAACAGTGAATAATACAAAATTAAGAATTATATTCGGAATAACCGTGTCAGTCGGGCAGTTTTTACCTTTCCGGAAGATGAAGATTAAAAATAAAGTCTTAACTTTGAAACAGTAATTTCCAATCATTCCACTAAATCATGAAAATTCTACTGCCAATCATAGTTCTATATATTCCGCTCTTTTCTTCAGCCGCAGGGCCGCAATATGATTATTACAAACTTCAACAAGAAAAACTCGGGCGTGGAGTAATCGCAATCCGCGACAACACCGATACAGTCACCGTATCTTGGCGTTATCTTTCCATAGATCCAGAGGACGAAGCATTTGACGTGTATCGTAATGGCGAAAAACTGAACTCATCGCCAATAAAAAAAGTCACATTTTTTAAAGACGCCTATTCAGGAAATGAAAGCGCGGAATACACGATAAAAAGTATTCGCGCGAACCGGACGGCAAGCTATACTCTTCCGGCCAATGCGCCTTTCGGATATCTTAACATTCCGCTTTCCGCACCCGAAAAGATGACAATGCCTGACGGAAGCACATGCTCCTATTCTCCCAACGATGCTTCAATCGGCGACGTGGACGGTGACGGAGAATATGAAATAATTCTCAAATGGGATCCGTCGAATGCCCACGACAACGGACACGACGGATACACCGGCAATCCATACATAGACTGCTATCGTCTGTCAGGCGAAAGGCTGTGGCGTATTGACCTTGGACATAACGTCCGTGCCGGAGCGCATTACACCCAATTTATGGTGTATGACTTCGACGGTGACGGAAAAGCGGAAATGATATGCCGTACTGCCGACGGAAGTAAAGACGGACTCGGGAATGTCATCGGCGACCCCGATGCCGACTGGCGGGCTGAAACGGGCCGTATCCTTGAAGGGCCTGAATATCTTACAGTATTCAACGGAATGTCAGGAAAGGCAATGGCAACGATCGATTACATTCCCCAGCGAGGCAATCCCGCTGACTGGGGCGACCTGAAAGCTAATCGCAGCGACCGGTTCCTTGCCTGTGTCGGTTATCTTGACGGAACTCATCCAAGCGTGATAATGTGCCGTGGCTATTATACAAGAACTGTACTCGCAGCCTTTGACTGGGATGGCAAAGACCTTAAAACCCGATGGGTATTTGACAGCAATAATCCCGGATGTGAAGGTTATGCGGGACAAGGCAACCATAATCTGCGAGTCGGAGATGTCGACGGTGACGGATGTGATGAAATCATTTACGGACAAATGGCCGTAGACCATGACGGAAAAGGATTGTATACGACCGGAATGTATCACGGCGACGCAATGCACATGACAATGTTTGACCCTGACAGCAAGAACTTTCAAGTGTGGTGTTGTCATGAGAACAAGATTGACGGATCGACACTGCGTGACGCCGCCACCGGCAAGGTGCTATTGCGTTATCCCAGCGACTACGATATAGGGCGATGCATGGCCGCCGACATAGACCCCCGTTACCCGGGAGTAGAGGTGTGGTCGCCAAACACCGGCGGAATCAGATCATTCAAAGGTGAACGTATCTCGCCTATCCACAAATTCCAGCATCCCGACAGAGCCGGAGTTCCTGTCAATATGGCTGTGTGGTGGGACGGCGACCTGCTTCGCGAACTTCTGGACAGAAACACCGTCTATAAATATAATTGGGAAAACGGACGATGCTTGCCTTTGACGGTGTTCGAGGGCAGTGTTTCAAACAACGGCACTAAAGCCACCCCGTGCCTGCAATGCGACATCATAGGCGACTGGCGGGAAGAAGTCCTTCTTCGTACACCCGACAACTCATCTCTCAGACTATATGTGTCCACAATCCCGACAAAATACCGTTTTCAGACATTTCTCGAAGATCCGGTATATCGCATCAGCATAGCGACTCAGAACGTGGCCTACAATCAACCTACACAACCCGGTTTCTACTTCGGCCCCGACTTGAAAGGTAAAACATTCCGAGGCACCAAAGTTGATTAAGACAAGGCGCAACAGACAACTGATACAAATATGGGGTATGCAGATGCATGCCCCATATTTGTATCAGCCTATTTTTTCTTTTTGCGTTTCTTGCCTTTGAAGTCTGACGGGAAAGAAGCTTTATCGATAATTTCATCATCCCGCAGCCTCACCCATGTATCAAGAGCCTTTTCACCCTCCTTCAACACAATAATACGGGCCCCGTTCTTACCGAGATGGTTATATACAGTGTTACCACCGGAATATCTTCCATAACCTAAAAGCACGTCATAATAATCGACTGCAAAATCATTGTCGTGGTCATGTCCGAAAAACATACCGAACACATCGCCACGCTCCTTTACCGCAGTAAACATTCCGGAGTTCAACGCCGGACAGCACACATTCTCCCCCTTGGTTCCATAACCCATATTCTCATTATCTTCCCATGCTGTAGCCACTTCAGGAATAGGAATATGGAAAAACATCAAAGACGGCACAGTGTCACCGTCATTTTTCACCTGATAAGCCCAACTCAGATCCTTGTACCACATGACCTGCTCCGGCTTCAGCCACGCATATTTTCCGATTCCTTTAATCGGTGTCTTCATGTGCGAATCAAGACAGTATAGCACGCTCGCCACACTATCCGACTTAGACGACAATATCTCCACTGCGTAATCGGGACTGTCGACTCCCGGCGTGCGGACCGGCATAAGAGAATAGGGCAACGGCTGAATAAAATCATATATCTGCGCGTGGTCAAGCTCGAACTGTGCGTCATGATTGCCAAACACAAACGCGAACGGAATCTTACGTTCCAGAATAGGACGTAGAATAGCTTTAAAACCGTCAATCACGGAATCGGACCAGACAACATCGCCGGTCAGCATAACCATATCGGGCTGCTCGGCGGCAAGAACCTCGGAAATACATTCTACGGCAGCTTTCGACGCATCTTTCCCTACTTTGAAATGAGTGTCGGTAAACTGCACGATTTTAAACTCCCCGTCCTGATTAAAACGAAGTTCCGTTTTAGCAAACATGGCGGTACTTACAAAGACCGCCATGCATAAAAATAAATTTCTTAACATAAGAATACCGTTATCTTATTCAGCTTCCATAACTATACGCAGACCGGTATTCCGATAAGCTCCGTCAAGAGCCATGCGGCGACGGAAAGCCACACGAAGTTCATTGGCGCTCTCGCTATCCCAAGCTCCGCCACGGCGAACACGGTCGGCGCCTTTCTTCACGACCAACGGGTCGTCAACAGCACGAGAGCTGTATTTCTCTTTTGCATCCTGGCAAATTTCAAACACATTGCCGCTCATGTTGTAAAGGCCCAACGCATTAGGTGTCTTTGATTTCACCTCATGGGTTTTATTGAGGCAGTTGCCATAATGCCACGCCACATCATCGGCGTTGTCACCACCGCTATAGATAGTCTGTGTAGAGGTCTTATTGCCACCGCGAGCAGCATATTCCCATTCAGCTTCAGTAGGAAGGCGGAATTTGGCTCCGGTCTGGCTGCTAAGACGCTTGACAAAGTCCTCGGCATCTTCTACTGAAATGCTTTCCACCGGAAGATCGGCACCCTTGAATTTGGAGGGGTTATCTCCCATGACATGTTCCCAAAGTTCCTGAGACACCTCGGTCTCTCCTATATAAAACGGTTTTGAAATAGTCACCCAATGATCCGGCTTCTCATCGTCATCGGCACCTTTTTGCTCTGCGGTCGCTCCCATTTTGAACATTCCGCTTGGCACAAGGATAAGATCAAACACCACCGGTTTTGATTCTTTAGCCTTACGTCCGCCGATAGTCACACTGTTGGCATTGGGCTCTATTTTAACCGAAATACGCTCCTGGAGGACTGAGCCGTCAGCCTCGGCAACCTGCATAATGTAAGTCGTATTGCCCGAAACAGGATTATCGAAATCATATCGCAACGGCAGATAGTCATCCGACTTGATATTCATGTAACGGGCGCCGTCAACCATATACACCCAATATTCACCGTCCTTATTCTCGGTTTTAATAATATCTCCCTCAAAAACAGGATTCTGGGCTTTGATTCCGACTTTCACCAACGCACACGGATTGTCGCTGAAATCCTTTACCTGATGGGACACGGCGCTTATATCGCTGGGATCGGCCTGAAATTTTGTAACCATCAATTCCTGACTGTTTGCCGCCAAGCCTACAAGAAAGGCAATAATAGATAAACACAGATGTTTCATTGTGACTTTTATGATTGTTTTTATATTTTAAAATCAGTAGCTTTAAACGAGCATTCAATTCCAGGCTCCCATGTGCGCACATGAATCTTCGGATGGTCTTCATCGGTGAAGTCCCATAACAGAAATACGCTGCCCTGGTCGCTGTATGAACTCGAATTCCAGTCTTGCTTCAATGTTACTCCATAATAATCGGGCTTTGCAGGATGACGCACTACCCGATAGTCGTCAAACTTGACCTTCAATCTTTGATTGTTATTAAACACTCGCCGCAGCGAAGCGATGTACTCGGCTTTCCCTTTGGTTTCAAATACGACTCCATTCTGAGGCATAATATCATTCTTTACACGTTGAGTGACCAATTTACCGGTAATGATGAGAGCGTCATCGCTAAACACATCCTCAATGAAACGGATGTTTTTGTCGCAATACGCCTTTTCAAACTGCTGACACCAACCGATAATCATCATACGCCTGTCCTCGTCCTTAAGACGCAGTCCCTCCTTCATTATATTTACATAATTGGTCTTATCCATTGTAAAATTGAAGTCGATAATTCTGCCCGAAGGGCTGAAATCTATACAAAGCTCCTTACGCATCGGGCCGCCGTAAGTCTCGTTAATCGGAAGCATGTTGACTCCGATATTTCTCACCTGATATCCGGCTATCCGGCCGCCTTGCTTAATTGTCAGGCAGTGGTCCACTATAAAGTCTTCCTCAGTGGTAAAATGCACGTTGTTCCATGTCATGCCGATGGTCTGTGAAGCAAGATTGTCTATGTCGATTCCGGCATAGTTCACATCCGCATTATTATAAGCCGCACGGTTGAGATTAGTCAGAAGAGAGCTTATCTGCTGTTCCATCTTGGATTTAAGCTGTGGGGAAGAAATCCCGTCGGAGAACTGGAAAGTCACATCCCGTCCATAGTCATCCAAAGGGAGCGGATCTCCGTAAATATCAGTGAGACCAAGGAGAAAACCAAAAAATATCGCTCCAAGAGCAGAATCATAAGCATCATCTGAAGATGTAGTAGCGTCAGGAGCTGCAAAAGCTTTCACGCTATGCATGCATGACAGAGTCAATATCAGATAAATTGATAAAAGCTTTTTCATTGCTATTGTAATTGATTGTTATTTACTTAATATAAACCATACCGCCGTATTGCCTGAATAAGCGCCGAGGCCATCGGAAGAACCGGTTTTAAAATTATGGCGGACATCATCGTTTCCGTTACTTAAAACGGTAATAGTGTTCAAGTTATTGTCAAACACTATCCAGAAACATCGCGATGCGTCACGGCATTCCTTAGGGCTACCAAAAGCCAGAATCTTATGGGCTCCACGGAATTCATTAAGCAACTGAGCCGCGTCGTTAAGGTTTTTAGTATTAAGGAGATCCTCTATCGCCTCATTTTGCCATGCCGACAATTCCGATGAATTTGCAATCTTACGTTTAGCGGAAGCCGGTTGGCGGACAGGCTGTTGCTGTGGTGCCGATTCCTTTGGCTCGGTCGGAGCCTCCTTTTTAGGCTGTTGCTTTGCCACCGTTGCCGGAGCGGGCTTGGATTGCGGAGCCGGCTGCTTCTGCGGCTCCTCCGCTACTGCGGCAGTCTGAGACGAAGATGAAAGAATGCCGTAAACACTGCATTCGACATAAGCGAACACTCGAATATTGGTGCCTCGCTTGACAGTTATATATTGAGTCTGCTCAAGTCCGTCAAGCCCGAGCCGACGGTCGATATGATGTTCCTTGAGCTTATCGTTGATGTAATTAATCAGCGTGATATCGGCAGCCTCCTTGGCTTCCGCCTCGGTTGGCATTGTGGCCTCTCCATACAGATATCGGCCGTCAAGCTTTATCATATTGATTTGCTTCGCTTCGGTCTTCTGGGCCATCATAACGCCGGCACCGGCTGTGATGAGTAATAATGCGATTATAAGTTTAAGCTTCATATTCTTTAATCGTCAAATAGTGACAAAATACGTGAAATAGGTATATAAGGAGTGATTCTGGCATTTATTTCTCCATTTTCAATATTCATTATTGATGATGGAGCGGTAAGTCTTATATTATGACAATAACCCTCTTTTTCGTTTTTCATCGTCAGCAATGCCGTTATTTTTTTATCATCTGCTTCAATCACTCCGAAGAAAGGCTTGCATCCCTGTTTAAGGAAATAATCTATAAACTCGCTCAACGGCATCGTAAAGTATCGGTCGGAATAATCATATCCCACAAGCCGCACCCGCACTTGATATCCGTTTTCAATCTCCGTGCTCGTCACCAGATTGGCAAGACTGTACAACGGATGTTTTTCACTGCATACAAGCTTGACGTTTACGGAATCTATCGCTTCATAATAGCGGTTGGAATTATTCTCCGGAAAATAATACTGCTCGCCTTCAAGCATCATGACAGCCGAATCCGGGGTCTCGACAAGCATTGACGCATCGACTTGCAATGTATCGCGCCTCACAATCGAATTGCCTGACAAACCTTCCCACAGACGATATTCGTTTTCCGTCATATCGGTGCCGTGAAGCAAATCATAGAAAATCGGGAAAGTGACCGCATATACCATCTCATTATTCTGGTCAGTCCAACGAAGCAGATAATTGCGTCCGTCGGGATTTTCTATAGCCAATATCAACGACGTGTCGGGAGCCACGTCAAGCAATGTGCGGAGATTTCCGTTAGCATACTTCACGCCATCTTCCTCAAGCGAACGCTCTACCGTAACATCCTTCAAAATACCGGGGATATCGGCTTCAAGAACAGACCGCTCCAAAAAGTCAAACACCGGGAGGTCGAGCAGCTCCCTTTCCCCGTTTATAAAAAGCCGGTATCCGATATGATTCACTATATCTCCGTTTCTGGCAACGTAAACCTGACGATTATTATGCGTGAATAGCGTATCGCCCTTGCCGATTGCGTTATCAATCTTAAGCAGAGTCGCAATCCGCTCAAGGCGGTTGGTCGCATATCGCACATTAGGAAGCATCGTTGCGGGTAAAAAGATTACCCACAACGATGTCAGAATCGATAATATTTTACGATGATCAACGACCATTGGATGCTCCGAGAGTTATCCACTTACGGTCGCCGTTAGGACGCTGAATCTCTCCTTGAACAAGACGTCCGTTCTGATATTTAGTATTTTCAATCTTGTCGCCGGAAGCTACGTCGACAGTAGTTCCGTCATTAAGGTCGAAAGTGTAACTGCGGTTGACTGCCACACTGCCGCCTACGCCGTGAGGCTTGCCTCCGCTCATCGGGCCGGTGTATTTACCGTAAGGAAGCGCGCTTCCGGTAGCCTGAGGTTTCGGAGTCTCGGCAGACTCAGCTTTCGGTTCTTCCTTTGGCTCAGCCACGGCTACTGCAGTGTCAACAGGGGCTGAAACGCTATCAACAGGAGTCACAGCCGGCTCTTCTACAACCTGAGCAACAGTGTCAACAGGAACTTCTTCCGGTTCGGATGAACCGCCCTGAGAGAGGAGATAGACAGCTACAGCGGCTGCGATAACCACAACTCCGATAAGAGCGCTTATCCACATCTTTTTCTGAGGATTAGCTCCTCCCTTAAGAGGCACAAGGGATTTTCCACATTCGGGACACACGAATTCTCCGTGGTCCACAGTAACCGACTGTCGATAATTTTTACATTCTTTGTTCACGCACATGCCGATTTTGCCTGAAGTGCGCGCACTGCGTCTTGATGGTTCTGCCATTACTTTATATTTTTGATAACATTAAACATATTTTTTACATAGCCGGGGGCATTGGAGGCGGAGTGGCTCCACCCATAGGGGGCATAGGAGGAGGCGTAGGCATTGCCGGAGCAAACAATCCTTTAAGCTTCTCGACCTGTCCTGCCGGTGTCCATGCAGCCATTCCCTGCTCCCATACCATTGTTTCCGCAGTCAGCTGACCGGTTTTGGTAAACTGGCGACAGGTAGCATAATCGTAAGGGCCGTATTGG
>CAZYXN010000047.1:0-20452 GCA_964651105.1 uncultured Muribaculum sp.
TCATTTAGGAGGGTATTCTATGTGTAATTACCAAATACGTTTTAGAGGAAAGTTAATGAAAAACATCAGAATTACATCTATTCGCCAACTTCGTATTTTTAACATCCGCTATGATTTATCAACATCTTATATCAGTCAATATCAAATCGAGAGACATGCATGTCACGTAAATCAATCTGAAAAAAAGACCCCTTGCCGGAATTGATTCCTGTGATAATTTTAATCACTTCAGAAGCCTGCAGAGACGCAATCACGCCTGGAAGCGGCCCAAGCACTCCTCCGACAGAGCATGGCGTATATCCTCCGGAACATGGAGCGTCGGGAAACACCTCTCGATAAGAAGACCCGTTTGGCTGAAAAACCATTATCTGTCCGATAAAATCACGAACTCCTCCGACAATACAAGGTTTATCTAAATCATGCGCGGCATCGGCGACCATGTATTTTGTCGCAGGATTGTCGGAGCCCTCGATTACAATATCATAACCGGCAAGAATCTCTTTTACATTAGACTGTGTAAGCATCTTATCATAGACGTCAACCTCTATACCGGAATTAATTGACAAAATGCGGTCGGCAAGCACATCGACTTTGGACTTTCCAAGATCTTTTTCCGAATATGACAGCTGACGTTGCAGATTGGACAATCCGACAATATCAAAATCGGCAATACCTATACGGCCTATACCTGAAGCGGCAAGATACATAGCGCATATACTTCCCAATGCCCCGGCGCCTACAATCATGACCGATGATGACAGAAGCTTCTTTTGCCCGGATTCGCCTATTTCGGAAAGCATGAGGGTGCGTGAATACCGCACCCTCTCTTCATTATTCAACTCCATAATTAATCAAATATGCTGTCCCAATCTTTCCAGACCACATCATAGCCTCGCGAACGTATGTCAGCAGCCACACTTTCAGGCTCTCTGTCATCAGTAATTGTAAACTGTTCGAGAGCATCGGGAGTAGAGGCATATCCACCGGGCTCCGTCCGACTTCCCGCACTCATCGAAGTCACTCCAAGCTGCATCATATTATGCCGGAATTTGTCACTTTCACGAGTCGAATATGATATGTCAACATCATGGTCAAATATACGAAACGCCATTGTCAACTGAGCCAACTGACGGTCATTGACAACAACATTTGGCTGAAATCCGCTTTCGGAAGGACACATGCGAGGGAAATTTATACTATAACGGGTTCGCCAATATTTGCGTTGCAAGTAACGGAGATGACGTGCCATCATAACGACATCTGTACGCCAATCAGCTTGCAATCCCAGCAAAACTCCCATACCAATCTTATGCACACCGGCACGACCCATACGGTCATATCCATTAAGACGCCAATCGTAAATAGACTTCATGCCACGCGGATGATAGAGCTTATAAGCATTCCTATTGTATGTTTCCTGAAAGCACACAACCCCGTTAAGCCCTTTATGTGTTAAACGTTCATACTGAGCTTCCCGCATCGGCTGTACCTCGATAGTGAGATTATGGAAATATGGACGGCATGTGTCAAGCACCTGTTCAAAATACTCAGTGCCACACAATGCCGGATATTCTCCGCTTACAATCAACAGATTCTCAAACGGGCCAAGACGCTTTATCGCTTCACATTCGGCTTTTACCTGCTTCATTGTAAGGATAGTGCGAAGCATTGGATTGTCATGATTGAATCCGCAATAAACGCACTTGTTGGTACACGCATTAGATACATACATCGGAATATACATGGAAATCGTTTTACCGAAACGCTCCAATGTGAAATGACGGCTCAGTTGAGCCATCTCCTCAATATGATTTGCCGCCGCGTCAGAGACAAGCACGATGAAGTCTTCCACCTCAAGCTGTTTATTATTACGACGAGCTTTGCTCAAGACTCTGCGCACATCCTCGTCAGTGACTTGCTCAATAGATCTACTTGTCGCGTCCCAATTGTATTTATTTATTTCACGGGCAAAGCCATCGCCCATCACAGTTTCATTTATCGGTCGCATTTTTCGGCAATATTTTGAGAAATACGCATAGCACAGAAATTAGGGCCGCACATCGTACAGAATCTATCATCGGCATCAGGAGCATTACGGCGGGACTCCAGATATATGCTGCGGGCCTTTTCCGGATCCAATGACAAATTGAATTGGTCTTTCCACCTAAACTCATACCGAGCTTTTGAAAGAGCGTCATCGCGAACCTGAGCTCCGGGAAAGCCTTTGCACAAATCAGCGGCATGAGCCGCAATCTTATAAGTGATAACGCCCTCGCGCACATCCTGAAGAGTCGGTAATGAAAGATGCTCTTTAGGAGTAACGTAGCAAAGCATCGCTGTGCCAAGCGCCCCTATATTTGCCGCTCCTATCGCTGAGGTGATATGGTCATATCCCGGCGCGATATCAGTCGTCAACGGGCCTAACGTATAGAATGGGGCATTATGACAACTTGAAATCTCACGAGACATGTTCTCCTCAATTTTATTCATTGGCACGTGTCCCGGGCCTTCAATCATTATCTGCACATCATGTTCCCAAGCACGTTGCGCGAGTTCACCCAAAATATCAAGTTCAAGAAATTGAGCACGGTCATTGGCATCATGAATTGAACCCGGTCTCATTCCGTCGCCAAGAGATATTGCCACATCATAACGAGCAAGAATCTCGCAGATTTCATCAAAATGAGTATAAAGGAAGCTTTCAGAATCATGAATCACACACCACTGAGTCATTATCGAACCTCCGCGAGACACACATCCGGTCAAACGTTCATCAATGAGTTTGGCATGCTCCTTGCGAACTCCGGCATGAATAGTGAAATAATCCACCCCTTGCTCACATTGCTCAATCAATGTGTCACGATAAATCTCCCATGTCAATTTACTTACATCTCCATTTACCTTCTCAAGAGCCTGATAAATAGGGACTGTCCCAACGGGGACAGGGCAATTGCGGATAATCCACTCACGAGTTTCATGGATGTTGTCACCGGTACTGAGATCCATCAGAGTGTCCCCTCCCCAATAGCAACTCCATAAAGCTTTTGCGACCTCTTCTTCTATTCCTGAAGAAAGCGCTGAATTTCCAATGTTAGTATTAAGCTTCACCGAAAACGCACGTCCGATAATCATCGGTTCAGCTTCCGGATGATTGATATTGGCGGCAATGACCGCACGTCCGGACGCGACCTCGTCACGCACAAATTCTGGAGTTATATAGCTTTCAATTCCCCTCTCCGCATTATCCAGATTCTCTCGAATAGACACATATTCCATTTCAGGTGTTATAATGCCCTGTCGCGCATAGTACATCTGAGTGACATGCCTGCCTTCCTTGGCCACTCGGGGACGATGGAGTTCAGGAAAGCGTATCGCATCAAGCGATTTATCGGCAAGACGTTCTTTACCGTACTCGCTTGTGATTTCATCAAGTTCTATCGTGTCTTCACGATGTTTCACCCATTCGGCTCTGGCACGCGGCAATCCTTTGTTGATGTCATGCCGATAATCCGGGTCGGTAAATGGCCCGCTTGTATCATATACTGTCACCGGAGCATTAGGACGCTCCATTCTATGTCCGTCTTCAATTGTGACAGTGGGATATTGATTGATACGTCGCATGGCAACTTTAATATCGGGATATAACACGCCGTGCTTATATATTTTTTCTGAATTGGGATATGACGAAACGTCAATGTTTGAAATTTTCATGTTCTAAGATTTTAATCATTTAGGAATGAAGTCAGCGGACTTGTTGCGTTGGCATAAGAAGAAACGGCTCCGGGGCCTGCCAGATAAGCCTTACGGCCGGCGATCACGGCAAGACGAAACGCATCGGCCATCTCCTCAGGATTATCGGCAACCGCAATGGCGGTATTTACCAACACCGCATCGGCACCCATTTCCATAGCAGCGGCGGCATGTGACGGCACCCCAAGTCCGGCATCAACGACTACAGGAACCTGGCTCTGCTCTATTATAATTTCAAGAAAGTCGGAAGTGCGCAGACCTTTGTTTGTGCCAATCGGCGCGCCTAACGGCATTACGGCAGCTGCCCCAACCTCTTCAAGCCGCTTACAAAGCACAGGGTCGGCCTGAATGTAGGGAAGAACTATAAAACCATCCTTGGCAAGTTCTTCTGTCGCCTTCAATGTTTCCACCGGATCAGGCATGAGATATTTGGGATCAGGATGAATTTCAAGTTTAATGAAATTCGTGCCAAAAATCTCACGACTCATCTGTGCGGCAAGAACCGCTTCACGGGCATCTCTGACTCCGGAAGTGTTAGGAAGCAATTGGACATGCTCGCGATTGATGTGAGTCAACATGTCGTCAGTTGCCTCATTCATCATATTGATACGTTTCATTGCCACTGTAATCATCTGCGAATCTGAAGATAAAATTGCATTTAGCATAACTTCAGGAGATGAGAACTTCCCTGTACCAACAAAGAGCCGTGATGAAAATTCTCGTCCTCCTATAACTAATTTGTCTTGCATTTTTTAATATTTTGATTTAATAATTTTACAAATTGTCTTGTAACCTCAACCGGATCATCAGCCCGGCATATAGCTCCACTGACAGCCACTCCGTCAACACCGGCTTCCACCAACTTTTGGACATCATCAATGGCAATCCCGCCAATAGCGACAACCGGTGTTGAAATTCCACGACGGCGGGCTTCTCCAAGAATATCTTTATATCCATTGACTCCAAGAATAGCCGCAAGCTTCTTTTTTGTTGTCGTAAACCGATATGGCCCCATACCCATATAATCAATTATTTCATGCCTCAATGCCAAAATATCCTCAAGATTATTGACAGTAACACCGATAATTGCATTATCACCAAGATATTTACGAGCTTCTTCCGGATTCATATCAGTTTTACCGAGATGCACTCCGTCGGCTCCGGTTCTCTTAACCAGATGAACTCTGTCATCAAGCAACAGAATCGAACCTTGCTCATGGGCATAAGGGAAAATACGGCTTGCCGCTTCAATAACGTCTGCGTCAGAAGCTTCCTTCATCCGGATCTGAATCCACCGACAACCGCCATTTAAAGCCTCTAGAGCCTGTTGGACAGTTGTCTCTACATCTCGTCCATCAGTTATAAACTGCAACATATGCACTTGTTTATCTTTATCTCTTCAATCATTTCTCCCAAATCATGGTTATTGTCCCACAAATATCCAAGCATAGCGGCGCCGCTAAAGCCGCGTTTTTTCAGTTCAACGAATCGTGACGGAACAACACCGCCCATAGCAATTACAATCCGGGATTCCAACGTATCCTTTTCTCTATCAAACGTCATTCCTCTATACCCTCTTTTTGATATTGAATCAAATACAGGCGAGAGCATCACATAATTCAAGCCGGAATCAGCTCGAAAAACATCTTCTGACGAATGACAAGAACAGCTTAAGACTTTAGCTTCCACACCTAATGAATGACGACGGTTATAATTGAACCCTACATCCGGAAAATCAGAAATCAATTCGGGAGCATCATGCAACGACAGCCGTGAGTGCAATTCCTGCGGAATTGCCTCAAGCAGCTTTCTTAAAACCGAGATATCGGACTCAGGTTTACGCAAATGCATTCTATCAATCACTCCAGATTCAAGCATCCCGATGATGCGAGCCGCTTCATTATTGACTTTCGCATCAGGCAATGTTACGCCGATAACAACAAAGTCATCCGCCATAAGCCGCACGAATTATCACCACGTCATCTCCTGCTTCAAGAGTTCGTGTCGCCCACTCTTCTTTCTTTACGATTCTGCCATTGATTGCCACTGCCACACCCACGGTATCCGAATCGACAAGTTGGCCGACCGTCATTCCGGCATCTATAATGCGACATTCATTATTAACTTTTATCTCCATATGATCGGATTATTAATTACATTATACATATGATTTAAAGGACCGTGCCCATGACCTATCTTATAAGCCGCGCCATATTTTATGGCTGCGGTGATGAAATATTTGGCATTCTGTATTGACTCAATTATCGACAGTCCACAAGCAAGTCCGCAGGCTATAGCTGAAGAAAGAGTGCAGCCGGTACCATGTGTATTAGGCGTATCAATGAATTCTCCGTCAAAAATCATCACAGAATCAGACATCTTATCATAAAGCAAATCACCGGCTCCCTGGAGATGTCCACCTTTAACCAACACTGCTTTTACAAAATATTTTTGAGAAATAATACGGGCGGCACGCTCCATATCATCAATATCCGAGATTTTAAGTCCTGAAAAAATTTCTGACTCCGGAATATTTGGAGTAAAAACAGCAGTCAATGGCAACAAAGTGTCACACATTGACACAACAGCATCGGATGAGGACAGCTCCGTGCCGGAAGTTGCAGCCATAACCGGATCAAATACTATATTTTCCAACCGGTATTTACATATGGCATCTGCGGTCTCTTTAACCGATTCCGCATCAGGCAACATTCCTATTTTTACGGCATCCGGCCTTATGTCTTCAAGGGTAGTCTCAAGCTGCATTTTAAGGAAACCGGAAGCGTGAAGGATATCCTTCACACCCATGGTGTTCTGAGCGGTCAAGGCCGTTATGGCCGTCATCGCATAACACCCCAGGGCTGTGCATGTCTTTATATCAGCTTGTATTCCCGCTCCTCCCGATGAATCCGAGCCGGCAATTGAAAGAACCGTTGGATAATGTTTCATTCTTCGTTCTATTATGAGTACGGACAACAACGTTGGGGGAATAACCGAAAGCGAAGAATGCATCAAAACTCATTTTCCTACGGCAGCATTATCTGCATCAGGTCAAAGGGTATAATCTCAGCGTCACCTTGGCGGTTCAGCACCCCTGGTTGGTTTCCGTCACAAAGATAAGAGTTTATTTCAACAAAACAAAGGATTCATTCATTTATTCAAAAATTAGCTTTTTGAATAATCCATAAAGATTTAGACGCACACAATCCCGATATTAACACAAGATTACGTGCGTCTAAAAAATCACAGCGGATAACTATTTATCCAAAACTTATTTATCAATAAGCATTGCTATATCATCTTCCACCGTAGAGATAGTCCCGATATTAAATTTATCTTTAAGCACCTTCAATATATCGTGTGTAAAGAAAGCGGGCAATGTCAAATCAGGCAAAGCCACTTTATGCTCTTTTGCTTTGTCAAGAATACGTTTTTTCACTTCAAACGCACGTCTGATGAAGTCATCAAGCGATGCATTGTCAAAGTTAGCATTAGCAATCGTGGTGAATAACGAACGCATCAATCACTTCATGACTTGCTTCACGCGAAGCAAGCCCTTCCTTACGCAACGCTCTGTTTATTGCCGATATGCCTCGCACTGCATAAAGCAGCAGTCCATTCTTGCCGACATTTCATGATTGTTCAGTTCCATGAAAACACATAATAATCAGGTTATATCTAAGTATATAACAACAAAACATGCCTCCTCCTGGAGGCACGAGATAGATTTTACATCATCCATATTTATCGTGAAAGGCTTAAATTAAATGTAATGCCGTAGCTGCTATTAGTAGTCGGGAAAGCGCTTGATGAGACAAGCGGGGTATTGACCTGATGGTCAAAGAATGCTCCGATTGTAACACGTCTACTCATTATATAATTTGCCGACAGATTAAATGAGAGTGAACGGGTACCTGAAGTCGCCTGCGCATAATTGGATTCTATGCGACGTATCAACGCCTGACTTTGCTGCACGGAAAAATCAGCATTTACTGATAAGTCATTGCTTATGCCTCGACCCGATCCTTTAATTTTAAGAACAGTATTGAAACCGACAATCTTATAGCCTACACCGACTGTAACATTTTTAGTCTGAGCTTCCACAAGCTGCCCCGCATCAGAATTAAGTGTCAATGTGCGACTGTCACGATACTCGGCATTAAATTTAAGATCGTTTTTCAGAGTCACGGAAACACCAATCAATGGAGCAAAACGCTCAGTTATCGCAACTGAGGAGATATTATACGGGGATGATGGAATCGGTTGTCCCGACAATTCATCAAGAGCAAAACCCATATCTCCGTCGACTCCCATCCAATTCAAGAATGATGAATATGAGCCGACAGAATAAGTACACTGGTAAGCATGAGAGAGAGTAATCGCCTTGAAAATATTGCTGAGTTTACCTATTCGGATTAATCCGTCGTAAGTCACTCGCCAATTCGGTAAAGCAGCTGACAGAGAAGGGAATGGAGTAAGATATATTTTTGATGCGTCAATCCCGGTATAAGCGGCAAGAAATGCAGGAATCAGCACATCGCTGCTTGCATGGTTCACTCCTCCAACTGAAGGGCTGAATTCCTTGCCGGCATTAGGATTGTCTTTCATAAAGCCCCCTACAGGATAATGGGTTCCTTGATATTTCCGTTCAATACGCTCGGCGACAATCGGTATATTTTTAAGAAACTGATCAAATGCATCACTCTGATAACCGTTTCCAGCCTTGGCTGTACGAAGAGCCGTCGCAATTGCGACGTGGGTCTTTGTATAACTACCGGTACGGGTAATCGGCATATTATCATACATAAATTGCATCTGATTTGTACGGTTATCAGTGCGATTTGTTGTCAACTTAATCTTTAATCCTCGTATTGGCTCAAGATCTATTTCAAAATTAAACTCATTTGTACGTGAGAATATCGAAGGAGAAGTCTGACCGTCATCAATCAGAAGCCATCCGCGTTCTTTGGCTTTGGACACATAACCTTGTCCAACAAATCCGAAAGCGAAATCCAGTCCCGGCGCCAAAGGACCATGGCTGTTGTTCTGACCGAAAATATCACCGACATTAGGTTCAAACAACGGTAATGACAATGACCTCGACGTGCGCACACGGACGTTAGCGCTACGGACAAGCATTCCGAAGCGGGCGGCATGCTGGGCAATTTCATCCCAAATGCCATTTTCATTTGCCAGTCTCTCGACAATGGTAAATTTTATATTCTTATCTCCCTGGGTAAGAATCTCCACTGAATTATTGTCACGAGCTCTGAATTTTACAGGAAACGGCTTGCCATCGGTAGTTGTAGCTGTAACTTTAACTCTTTTATTGCGAAGATTATGAATTATGACTGTCGACGTGTCAGGAGACAATTTGAACGTACGTTCAAACTTCTTCGCTTTAATCGGGGCTGTGTTCGGTCGTTGAGTTGGCGAAAATCTTTGATTTACCTTTTTAAGATAAGGAATCTTGTTATAAATCCCTTCGAAATTAATGCGGCCGTCATAATTCCACGAAGCCTGGTTCCGAATAGTATTACCTGTCTTGACTCCTTCTATTTCAGTGCCGCGATCCCAATTGTATGTAGCATTATAACTGACCGAGCCAGACAAGAAATCAACTGCCGGGATTCTATTAAACGGAGCCCGATATGTAGCGACAAATCTCTGATTGTAGGCCCATGGCGTCCCAAGATGCAGGATACTCTGTATCACAGTGTCTTTCCATTCCTTATATCGGTCAGGGAACAATTTTTTATTAACGGCGCCGGCCGGCTCTTCAATTCTTGCTGAAGTATTTGACATGAACGTTAAGTTCAATGATTTCGTAAGATTCCACGAGATGTCAAGCTGACGATCCCACAAAAAATTCTTAGATACTGAAACGGGCAGTTTAAACGTCTGGTCAATTTCACTTCTTGTCTGTTGCTCATAATAATAACGCGACATTGTAGTAAGAAATGAAATATTGGAAGGGAGATAATTAAATTCCCACTCTTTAACAAATCTTACATTCCTGTTTTTAGACTTTATTTTACCAAATGGCTTGACCCCTTCGAGATAAGGTGTCCATGAATAACCCAATGACCCACGATAATCATTAGTATTCTCGTATTCCGTAGTCGGATCCATATCCCGACGCTTATTGAACGAGAAGTTGAATGTAAAGTTTGCCGGATCCCAAGGTTTGGGCGATGCGCTCTGGATGTCAAACTTAAGACCGGAAATACTGAAACTTTGCACTGTGGAACGCTCAACAGCATAATTGGTTATTGAATCGCGTTCAGCCTTGGAAGAGGCATCGTCAAGAGCGTCTTTCAGCAATACATCCTGATCAAGAGGATTATATTTAGGCGAGATTTTCTCTTTTGAAATAGAATAATATATCGGAGCACGGAGCTTAACTTTCTCAGGCACAAATCGGCCAAGATCAGCCTGAACGGCAAAATTGTATTGGCTGTAATCATCCATACGCCTTGCATTCAATGGCTGATCGACACTGCCAAAACCGGCACTCTCCATATGGACCCCGAAATTAAACGTCGCAATATCCGACATACCCAAATTCACATTTCCCTTGGCCGCCCATCCTCCGCTTTCATCAAAATCAGTAACTTTCAACTCATTGACCCACACGATGCCGTCTCTTATGGAACGTGCATTGTTTCTTATGCCAATCAACATAACACGCACATCACTCAATGACGGATTTCCCAATACCGCCATTCGGTTCTTCTCATTTTCCGGATCCCGGCCTGTATAAAGAGTCGTAAAGCTAACCGTACTGTTTTCCTGATTTTTAGCCCGATTTCGTTCTTTTTTTAGATTGACAAGGTTTTGCAACGCGAAATCCATACGGTTGTCCAACGGCCATACTTTGTAACGGCCCTCGTTATTGTCGGGATATCTGGTGGCCGATGTTATATGAGGCGTAAGCGATAACGGAATCTCATACTCATAGTAATTGTTCTTTATGTCAGTTCCCAGGCGAATGAAAAGCGACAATTCACCCGAACGCAGATTGGTCACATCGTCAATAAGGCTTTCGGCATGAACCCACATCTGCATTCGCTTATAGTTTCGCAAATCATGGGAAGTGTTTCTGTACACACCTCTTGCGTCACCGGCCTGAAGTCCTGTCACTTTCAGAGACATGGACTGTTCATTAAGCTGGGTTATCTGAGATTGTCCGGGATCGGTAATTCGTGACACGCCGGGAGGAAGCACATAATTGACCGGCTCCCGGCCGGCATTCTCCTCAATATTGACAACAGAAATGTCAAGTTCCCCTTCAGCCGGAGTATCGCCACGGCTATTAAGATTAAAATCATAAGGGCGCCATTCGCCACGCACAAGCTCCAATGTCGCAAAACGCAAATGGGTCACAGCTTTGAAACCGGTCATGAACATACGGGCGAAACGTATCGTCGAGAAATCACTGATAGAACCGACAACCCGTTCATAATCACTTAAAGGAATTTTAAACTGATACCATTCTACTGTCTGATCGCTGCCGTCGCGCGTACGCACCAATGACACTTGTTTGTCAGTGATATAATTTTTTCCCACGACCAAATCTTCAGGACGTATCGAAACTTTATACTGGAAGTAACGTTCATACTCATTAAGCGTATTGTCCTGATTGATATCTTCAACATCCGGCGACGTGCGTGCCGACTGATAAAGCGGCTCGGGAGCGTCACTCGGAGAAAGCGAGTTGCCCTCGACTCCATTATAATGCTTGTAACGCTCAAGAATACCTAAGCGTTCTTCGTCATAATCACGCCCGCGATAGAAATGGTAATTATCTCCCGCCGGGTCATTAAAAGCCGAAAATTGATCGTTTTGCATACGTTCGATTGCAGAAGGAGAAAGCTTCATACGCAACTTGTCAAGATAATCGGAATATGAACTGAAATGAAATTCATCTTCATTCAGCAGACCGTCAAGCCCGACATCCTGCACCAAGCGAGAGCTTGCATTATTATCAAACGCATAGGTCAGAGAATTCTGTTTAGATACACGTCCCCAAACAGTCTCCGTAAGAAATTGGTCATTCCCGTCAAAAGGAATTCCATTTTCATATGACTTCAATCCGTCTTTAAGAATATCCTCACTTATTTCTCCAAAATTCAGATACAAATCGCCCCCTTCGAGATTGGGATTCTCCGGATCAAGAAAAGGATTCATCAGCCAGAATTGAACATACTCGATATTAGCTTGCTCAAAATTAGTGTTGTCCATTTTTCTCATTATGCCGCCCCAGCGCCTTTCAGGATAGAGCAAAGCTCCCTGATCATCTATGTTCACCGCATCAAGATTATAAGGACCGCGCTCTGTCGGGTAATATGACAGATTCAATGTCTGGACAAGATCTGTCTCACCGTATCCAAGTTCTCTGTCAGGGAAGATTTCAGTCACTTTCACCTCACGCACATATGGATTTGACAATTGCTTGAGATCGGAACTTATATATCCCGGAGCAAGCGATGAATTGCGTTGCGTGAACATACGGTCAATATAATACCATGCAAGCAACGCGCGATTTTTACCATAATCAATGTTATTGGACAACCCGGCTTCGGGAAACAACGCGTTATTACCGCCTTCATAAGGAGTAGAGGCGAGATTCCATGCATATGGCGAACGCAAATCTATACCTGTCTGAGTCGATTCAAAGTCATCCACATAAGAGCTGCCTTTATTGGAGCCTGACTTCTGTTTATGCGGAACAAGCTGTGCAAACTCACCCTGCACGCTGAATGTCGACGGCAATGTGGCATTGACCGTAGGAATCTTGTTCAACAGATTCGTAAGCCACATAAAATTCGTGTTGTAGGCAAAATTTACCCCCCATATAGTATTATTGATAACCTCATCCCCGATATTTACTTTTTCAGTCAATGCTTTTTCTGAGAAATGCATTATAGTCGCTCCGATATTAAAATCCCGGTTGAAACGATAATTAAGGTCAAGACCAAGCAATGTTTTACGCTGTGTACTAAAAAGCGACTGGTTTTCAAGTGTCACACTGATACTTTGGCCTGAATCGATTATGCTTTGATTGGTAATGGTTACGATACCCATCGAATAATCAACCGTATAATCACTGTTTTCAACAAGACGCACACCACCTGCCGTAACGACGACCGAGCCTCGGGGCACATTCATCGCGTTCAACCTTATCTGTGAACCGGCAGAAGCCTGATATTCACCGGTAAGTATGAACTTATTTTTATCGGCAAACTGTCGGGCAACCACTAATGTAGAATCATACAGTTCCTGATAAACATACTTTTCCGCTATTGCCGGATTATCAATCTTTTTATACAAATGAGAACCAAACGGCTCCACTACAGGGAAAATAATTTTTCCGTTGGATGACTGGATTGTATATCCTTCCAGAAAATCGAAGAAACCGTCGGGATTGGACGATTCATTGGAGTCAAGCCGGTCAAGATTCATCACCTGCAGCAAAGGTTGATCGCTCAATCCCGGAACCGGGATATAGTTAATCTGAGTACCTGTGGTATCACTCAGGTATTTTATATTAAGCTTAAAATTAGCTTTCTGCACCTGGTAGGCTCCAAGAGAATATACATTTTTCATCATGAGATCCCACATAGGAATACGAGGAGTCGTAGTAGTGCTTTTCAACATCTTAACAAACAAAGCTTGATCGCTTACAGTGATATCGGAAGAAAATTCACCTACCTGATACACTTGTCCATGATAAGTATATTCATAAGCCACGGCAAGCACTTCATCGGCATGAAGCGCTGACTTAACTGAAATATAACCAAGCGTTGAATTCAGTGTATATTCAGAAGATTGCAATAATCGCGCGCTTTCCACTTTCTCATAGTCCTGCCCTCCTTCTATGCCATAAGCCGACAAAGGAGCAAGAGCCTGAGTGACAGTGTTGATATTTCTCGCGTCAGGATATCCCGTTTTTATGACACTAAGGAGGTTATTGGAATTATTGGACGGATTGGCCATGGACTGATTAGGAATCCAGTAATCATTTCCGAGCACCCGATTCTCTCCGATATCCATGAATGACACAATATTGCGCGACTGATTATAATTACCGCTCTTATTCGTCACCCACACCTCTATGCGTGTTATATTCACTCCGGAGCTGACAAAAGGCAGTTTTGACGCAAAATTATCATAGTTGTCACGAAAAAAATGAGACAAAAAATAGTGTCGGTTTTCATCATATTTATCCGCGTCAATACTGAATTTCGTAAGCTGGACACCGCCTTTGGTATTAATGCTTTGTGATTCGCTGTTTTGTTGTGAAACTAAAGCCGTCGCAGTCAGTTTACCGAATTGCAACTGCGATTTGATACCAAACAGAGCCGTCCCGCCTCTTATCAGCGAAGAGCCGGTTGTCATACTCACATTACCAGCCTCAATATTTTTTACAATGTCATCCTCCTTTCCTTCATACTGCAATTTGATATTTTTTGAGTCAAAATCAAATGTAGCGTCAGTATTATAGTTCATCGAGAATTTCATTCTATCGCCAACCGTAGCATTGACCGTAGCCTGGATCTTCTGGTCAAAATCAAAATATGTCTTTCGACGCGAAGTAAGCGACAATGCCGGATTATCAGTCTTATTGGTCTTTATTCCGGTCGATATCTGAACCGACCCCTTAGTCTTAAGCTGAACCCCTCCAGGCCCGAATATCTTTTCAAGAGGCCCCAACGCAAAATTCATGTCAAGAACATCAAACGGTTCCTTGTCCTTCTTGCCTTCGACCAGTTCGGAATTCCGGCGATTGAAATAAGCGAGCATCGACCGGCGCATTTCCATATTGTTATATTGTTCTGCAGTCAATATAAACGGAGTCGCCACTTCATAGTCGCCGACTTTAGTACGGATTATATAACATCCCGTAGCAGGGTCATACTCCGCCTCGGTACGTACATTTGACGGATTAGCAAGGTCAAGAGCAAGCTCCCCCTCGGCCAATGATTCATAATTAGGAGGAAATGTAGGACTGACAGGATAACGCGTAGAAACAGTGTCAGGGACAACCACCAACGGAGATGGAGGAGGTGGCGGAGGAGGCATTAACGGAGATGGATCGGCTGAAGATTGGCCGGCATGCATAAACACACCATTAGCAGAACCCAGCAACAAACCGAGTCCGGCAGCAAAAGCCATTATCTTTTTCCATCTATGCTTCATATTCAATATGCTTCAGCATGTCTTGTACATCAGAAGCAGCTTTCAAATATGTCGCAGATACTTAAAGCATTGAAAGAGCTTGTTTTATAGCAACCTCGACCTTCAGAGCGGGATTTGCGTCAAAAAGTTTTTTCAGCACCTTCTGCGACTGCTGACGGGCAAAACCGAGCATCAACAATGCAGCAAGCGCTTCATCGTAGGCATCAGATGTTTGCGTCGACTGAATTATTAACGAATCATCACCGGCTTTTATTTTATCTTTAAGGTCAACAATGACCCTTTGGGCGGTTTTTACCCCTATGCCTTTCACATTCTTCAGTCTCTGGTAGTCTCCCGAAACAATCACTTGCTCCAATTCCGCTACAGGAATTGAAGACAATATAACTCTGGCTGTATTTGCTCCAACGCCCGAAACTCCGATAAGGGCACGAAACATCACACGTTCTCTCTCTTCAATAAATCCAAACAGCAAATGAGCATCCTCACGGATTACCTCATGAACCAACAATTTAACCTGTTTCATTCCTTCAAGCGCGGCATATGCTGTCAACGAGATGTTAAGATTGTAACCCACTCCGGCAGCTTCCACCACAGCATACGTCGGATTCAGTTCCGTCAATTCACCTTTTATATAATCAATCATATGTGTTCAATCTTTCCACAAAGTTAGCGATAAATAAACTTTTCTCAACTTTTTCAATGCAAATATTCAATTCCGACCGACCTTTATCCCGAAATCAAACGTTTAATAACAAAACATATCGCATATGAAAAGATTTATTTTATGTCTCGTGACATTAATGTTGGGTCTCGGCTTGCTTTACGCCGACAAATATACCATCAACCGAAACGAACTGCCGCAAACAGCCCAGGAAATGCTCGACAAATACTTCCCTAAAGCAAAGATAGGAATGATTAAGGTCGACAGACATCTTCTGAAAAAGACCGACTACGATGTCAGACTTGTAAACGGAACTAAAATCGAGTTCAGCAACTCTGGAAAATGGACATCGGTAGATTGTAAAAGCCGTTCTGTTCCATCCGAACTCATTCCAAGAGCAATTCGTAACTATGTCTCCAAAAATTTCGAATCTGCCAAAATCGTCAAAATTGTCAAAAAAGCCTCAGGATATGAAATAACACTTTCTGATGACGTGGAACTTCAATTCTCTTTACTCGGAAAATTCAAAGGCATAAAAATGGACGATTGATTCCTGATTGGAATTTGTCCATACAAATAGATTTATGTAACTTAGCGGATATTAATCCTTATCCGCTATGATTAAATTTATATTGCCTGTGTGCTGCCTGATTATGGCAACAGCGGCCTATTCCATGCCAATAAATATATTTGTTTCGCCACACGGCGATGATAAATCTGACGGAATGGAGCAAAAACCGGTAAAGACACTCCAACGGGCGTTGGATATAGCAAGAACCAAAAGTGAAAACATTGATGTCAACATTATTTTAAATGACGGCATTTACCGTCTGGATGAAACAGTCGTCATTTCTCCCAATGACAGCAAAAAATATCCTGCCGCCTTACATATAACTGCCCGCCACAACGGCAAAGCAGTTATATCGGGAGGAGAAAGGTTGAAATGTCGATGGGAAAAAGCCGACAAACCGGGAGTGTATTTCACTTATCTTGACGATACTCGGGACATTGACCAGCTATACGTCAATGGCAAACGACAAAATATGGCCAGGTTTCCAAACACAAGCCCCGAAAATGATAAAAATGTTTTTGACACATGGAAACTGTTGCCAAAAGGCGAAAAAATCCCCTACGACAAAACTTTAGACCCTCTATCTCCCGAACGTATCGCAACGTGGGATAATCCTAAAGGCGCCTATCTCCATGCTATGCAAGCGTATCTTTGGGGCGACATGCACTGGATAGTCAAAGGAAAGGACTCCGACAGCACATTGGTTCTTGAAGGAGGATGGCAAAACAACCGGCCGACCAAAATGCATTCCGTCTACCGTATGATTGAAAATGTAAAAGAAGAGCTTGACGCTCCGGAGGAATGGTTTTATGACCGTAGAGAGAAAAAACTCTATTATATTCCGCCTGAGGATATGGACTTAAACAAAGCCGAAATAGAAATAGTCCGGTTAAGACATCTGATTGAGTTTACAGGCACAATGCAAAATCCGGTAACAGGAATCACGTTAAACGGAATCGAATTCAGGCAGACGGCAAGAACATTCATGGACAATCGGGAACCGCTTTTACGCTCCGATTGGACGACCTATCGCGGAGGCGCGGTCATGATGACAGGAACTGAAGACTGCTCGATTGTAGATTGCGACTTTAACCAGGTAGGCGGAAATGCCATATTAATAAGCAATTTCAACCGCCGGGTGGAGATAAAACAATGCTACATCCATGAAAGCGGAGCAAATGGAATTGTATTCGTAGGAAATCCCGAATGCGTAAGGAGTCCGTTATTCAGATATGGCCCGCAAGACTATGACAAAATGGATTATACAGCAGGGCCGAAATGTGAGGATTATCCGTCGGATTGTATCGTTGACGACTGTCTGATCACGATGACCGGCCGATTTGAAAAGCAAACCGCCCCAATCCAGATATCAATGTCGAGCCGTATTACTATAAAATATTGCTCGATCTACAAAGTGCCTCGTGCTGGAATAAATATCAACGAAGGCACTTTCGGAGGACATATAATTGAAAATTGCGATATATTTGACACCGTTCTTGAAACCAGCGACCACGGAAGTTTTAATTCATGGGGAAGAGACCGTTACTGGAGTCCTGATGTGAATCTTTTCAACTCCAAGGTAAAAGAAAATCCCGCATTACCTTATCTCGACATAAATGAGGCCAACATCATCCGTCACAATCGATGGAGATGCGACCATGGATGGGATATAGATTTAGACGACGGCTCTTCACAATACATTATCTATGACAATCTGCTCCTTTCAGGGGGATTGAAAATGCGTGAAGGATACAACCGTACAGCAATCAACAATATCATTATAAACAACTCTTTGCATCCCCACGTATGGCCTTCGGACAATGGCGATATTTTCACACGCAACATTGTGTTTACTGCATATCGTCCGGCATCAATGGGCAGAGACATTCCTGCAAACGGAAAATGGGGAGCCATGCTTGATTACAATCTGTTCTGCTCATCAATCGACGACATAAAATTATTCTCCGATAATGGTACAGATAACCATTCTTTGGCAGGCGACCCTATGTTTATCAATTCGAAAAATGGCGATTTTCGTGTTGCCGACAATTCTCCGGCCTTAAAGATAGGCTTCCGAAACTTCGATACTATGAATTTCGGAGTACGAAGTCCTCGTCTCCGTAAAATCGCGCTCTCTCCGATTATCCCCGAACTGAACAAGACAACATTTACACTGAGAAAAAAGACAGAACCTATAAGTATTGCGGGAATTACAGTTCAACAAATCACCGGAGAAGAACTTTCCGCCTATGGCGTGGACTTCAATATGACAGGATTCGCGATCATCGACATTCAAAATCAATCTCTATGGGAGAAATCAGGATTAAAAAAGGGTGATTTAATATTATCGTTTAATAGCCATGGCATAACGACAGCAGAAGATTTTATCAGAGAAACCAACTCTATAAACACGGGCACCGTTATAACCATTGTCAGAGATCAGCAGAGCTCCCCTATAAAACTGCAAAAATAATCCGTTTCACGATACTGCATAAAAAAGACGGCCTCCCAATGGAGACCGTCTTTTTTATGCAGGTAATTCTCGATTTTATTTAAGCTTGTCGATGTAATCGCGGAGAGCCTGATTGTCAGGGTTAAGTTCATACAACTTTTCGTAATAGACCTTAGCTTCAGGAATATTCTTTTCCGAGATGTAATAAGAAGCGATCTGAGTGTAAGCTTCATTGTACATATCTGCACGTTTGGTCTTATTTTCAGGATCTTCATCAAGAAGCTTTACAACCTCAAGATAAGTTTCAGCCATTTCCTGAGAAGGCTGATTGTCATTCTTTACGAGGAACATACGAGCCTTGTTTCTTACAGGAATCGGATTACCCGGAACCTTTTCTATAACCTGGTTGATAGTTGCAAGAGCGCCGGCAATCGCCTCTGTTTTCTCCGGAGAACCCGGCTCCGATGTAGCGGCAACATTCTGATAACGGTTAGCCAGAGTAACCAAGTCATTTGTCACATAATCGCCCTTATCAATATAAGACTTGAATACATCAAGAGCCTTCTTATAATTCTTAGCGCCTGAATATGCTGAGCTTAACGACTTATAGAGATCAAGTTTATTTGGATTTACTTCAATAGCCTTTTCATATTCAAAAATTGCTAAAGAATCCTGTCCAAGCCCCTCAAGCACTTCTGCATATGTAGAATAGTCATTGGAAGTATACTTGCCTTTAGGATCATTGAGGCTGAAGAAATTCTGAGCCAACTCTTTCGCTCCGGCAAAGTCTTTCAAGGCAGCCTTGTCAAGGAAAGCGATACGCTGAAGCTGGAAGTTCTTCGGATCAGACGCAAGCAATTTTTCAGCAAGAGCAAGACTCTCGTCATAATGCTGGCCATAATAAAGAAGAACTGTATAACGCACTTCATCCTCAACAAAGTGATTCGGATTCTTGATATAGTCTCCATAAGCTGCAGCGGCCTTTGCCCACTGATCGTTCTGATAATATTTTTCAGCAAGTTCACGCTGTCCGAGAGCGGAATTCGGAGAAGTCTGAAGGAGTTCGTTCAGCTTATCAATTGCAAAATCAGGATTTACATTGAAATAAGCGTTAGCATATTTTACATAAGCCGCAGGAAGATTTTTTGAATAGAGAATAGCGTTCTCATAATTTGAGGCAGCGTCACCCCAAGCTTCCTCAGCAGCCTTACGGTCACCGCGAAGTATGAAAATGTCAGGATTCTTCTTGTCGGCTTTCATTGCCTGTTCGTCATACTTTGTGATCTCCTTGGCATATTTCACCGGATCAGCATTGAAATAAGCGCGACCTATCGCCACATATATGCCGGCATCCTTTTTATTGATTTTCTTAGCCTCGTCAAACAATTGCTCGGCAGCCTTGGTATTTCCGTTGATTAACTCAAGTTCGCCAAGACCAACTTTATTATACGCATTCTGGGGATTAGCCTGCAACCCCTTCTCAAAATCAGCTTTTGCGGTAGCATAATCCTTATCCTTTACAGCGATAGCGCCAAGATAATAGTATGCCTCAGCCTTGTCGGTAGAAGCATCATTAAGATTACGCTCCAAAAGCTCTTTCGCATTTGCAAACTGATCGGCCTTGAAGTATTCCACCCCGTCTTTGTAACCTTGCGCTGACGCACTCAATGCCCCAGCGACGAGTAAGGACAACAAAAGTTTCAATTTCATGTCGGTTAAATCTGTTTTGTTATTTAGTTAATATTTTAAATTTTCAATTATATACTCTAATATAAATTCACCATTCGAGGCTGCACACGTGCCGGAAGGATTCCTG
>CAZYXN010000048.1:0-19884 GCA_964651105.1 uncultured Muribaculum sp.
CAGCCACTCACCCACCTCTCCAGGCACTATCATTTTCAGTTAGCGGTGCAAAGTTAGCCATTTGTTTTTAATAATCCAAATCTTTGCCAATGATTTTTGAACAAACAATAAAAATAACTACTCAGGCACGATACATGCCCCAATGATTTAATTTTTGTTTATTAAAATTTGCATCAATTCAAAACATTTAATTACCTTTGTACATCATTGAGAAATTGATCTAAATCAGAATACTTAATTTATGTGAGCTCAATTGAACAATAAATGCACAAAAATATTAAGGCGGAGAGGTGCGAGAGCATCAATCCGCCTTTGAAATTTTCAAGCAATCGGCTCGAACCCAAGCGAGCTTATCATTTCAATAGCGGCCTTTTCATCATGTTCGCCTTCAACACATGCCACGCCGCGCGACAAATCGACGGTCACCGCCGTCACGCCAGGAAGACGAGACAGATTTTTTTCAACAGTCGCCTTGCAATGGGCGCAAGACATGCCTTTAATACGATATTCTTTGTTCATAGCAGTTGGTTGTTTATATGTTGGGAAATAATTAGCAATCATGGCAAGAAGCAGCAAAATGGCAAGAATTCCCGAGCAAATGAGATTGAAAACCGACATGTCGGCAACATGACAGGATTCGTGCATCATGGAAAACGTGCCAAGAAACCACCGAGCGGGCAGAATATAGTCAATCAACAGTCCGAAAACTATCGCGCATATGACAATCGAGCCAAGATAGACGGCAGCGCATCTTTTGCCCATCGAGCGGGATATAATCGTTACCGACGCAAAATTGGCTGCCGGGCCGGCCATCAAAAGCACAAAAGCAGCCCCGGGAGAAAGTCCTTTAAGCATCAGCGACAAGGCGATTGGAATCGAGCCGGTAGCACATACGTACATCGGTATGGCGACAATAACGACCGCAATCATCGCGAGCAACGGACGATTGCCGAGAGCGACGAAAAAGTCTTCCGGGACAAACATCGTAATCAATGACGCAATCACAAGTCCGAGGATAAGCCATTTCCCTATGCTACGCACCATGTCGAAAAATCCATATCGGAGCATTTCCCATATTTTGGATCCAAAAGACTTTTTCTCAACCGGCTCTACCTGGCATGTCACTTGGGAGGAGCCATCGGCAGGCTCTTTACGCTCCACACCGCCAACGGCCATTCCGCCCAAAAAAGCTGTGACCAACGCCGCTACCGGACGAATCACGGCAAAGGCGGGACCAAGCAGGGAATATGTCGCCGCGATGCTGTCAACGCCAGTCTGCGGCGTCGCGATAAGAAATGACGACGACGCAGCGCGCGATGCCCCATTGCGACGCAACGCCACTGCAGTAGGGAGAACACCGCAGGAACACAACGGCAACGGTATGCCTAAAAGAGCGGCCTTGACGACGGCTCCGGCTCCGGCGCCCGAAAGATGCCGGCTCATAAGCTTCGGCGACACGAAAGCGTGGAGGGCTCCGGCAATCAGGAATCCCAACAAAATGTATGGAGACATCTCGTTGAGCATATTAAATAAAATCATTAAAATCTCTTTCATAGCAGCACTTCAATTTATGATGCGAAGATACTGCCGCAGAAGCGGAAAAACGTTATACAATTCCGCGAAAATGTTGCATCTTATATCTTATCCAACGGCCGATGTCCGAGCCCCGATTCTTTATAAGCGGAAGGAGTGAGCCCGGTAACTTCTTTGAACTGACGTGAAAGATGGGCCACGCTCGAATACCCCGTGCGACAGGCAATCTCCGAAAGAGTGCTTCCGCCATAATCTATCAGCTCTTTTACAAACTCAATCTTCTGCACAATATAGTATCTCTCTATTGTGCGTCCCTCGATCCCGGAAAAAAGACGGCTTAAGGCGGCATAATCGGTTTTCAGCTTTTCGGAAAGATATACGGAGAGTTTCATCGGAGTGCCGTTGCCGGAACGGGCAAGGCCGATAAGCAGACTTTTAATCTGCTGCACTATCCCCTCCTCCTTTGTCTTGACTATCTCAAAACCCTCACCGGTCAAAGCGTCGTCAAGGCCGTGCAACTTTTCAGCAGTCAAATCGCACGGTATATTTATATATCCCAATCCGACTGCGGCGCCGTCAATCCCAAGATTCTCAAGAATATTCTTAACGACCTTCACGCAACGGTCGCAAACCATATTTTTTACACCTAACGTCATATCAAAAAGAGCAAAAGAATGTAACCAGAACCGGCACCGACATATCCAGAACCACCCCATGAAGAATGGCCAAAGGCACCATCCCTTCTCCTGACCATCGGGAGATTACGGGCAACGAGATGTCGCAAGAGGAGCATCCGGCCGCCGCAATCGGCGACAGCGGACTGAGCCAAGAGAAAAACGGAGCGCCGACAATCCCAAGAAGCTCGCGGATGACATTGGCAAGCAAAGCCACCATACCAAGCCTTATTGCAAATTCAGGCGAAGACACAAGCTCTTTAAGCTGCGTTATCAACAATGATGAAAGCGAATAATATCCAAGCCCGCTGCCAACGGCAAGAGCGTCAGAAACGCCGCCCAACCTCCAAAACAAGCCGACACACAAAGCCGCCGCAAGCGTACCCGCAATAGTGCCAAACGGCAACAAAAGCCATTCCCAACGAAAATCACGCCTAAGCATGTCAAAGTTCGGGCTTGAACCAAACCCAATCCCGACCTGGGTCATCAGAATCAACAGAACGGCAGAAGAAAGCGTGCCTGAAAAAGCCGGAATCAATCCCAGATTCCCTGCCAGCACACCAATGCCAAACGCCGCCAATACCAAAACCACGTCTTTCATCGCCTATGTCCAATCCGATTCCTGACAAACCGATAAATCGCGACTGAAAACAGGACACTCCCCGTCACACAAACAACCGCCATGACCGCCGCCCAAACTCCCAAATCAGGCAGAGAATGCATAATCACGTCATCAGAACCTATATCAGCCCCAAACAGGAAAAGGAGCAGCAGGACGGTAGGCATTGTTTTGCCGCCGGCAATCCTAATCCATCGGCAATTCCTGAAAAAACGGCCGACAATAATCCCCGACACGAACAATGTCCATAATATTGCCGTAAACATAACTGATTCCTATAAACAAGAGAGACCGTAAAGCAAGCTGAAAAACTTCCTTTACGGCCGTGTATCTTTTAGTTCTTAAATATCAGAAAGGAAGATCATCAGTAGCCCCGTTGCCGAGATCGGCCACCGCAGGCGGCGGAGGAACGGCTCCGGGATATTCCTGCGGAGCGGGAGCGGTCATGGTCGCACGTTCACCGGCTTTCTCGACTTTCCAACCGCTGATTGAGGTAAACCAACGTCCGTTATACTCGCGGCTGTTTATATCAAAACTGAGGACAATCTCGTCACCCACATTTAAAGGATACTGGTCGGCTTTCGCTCCAAAAAGGTCAAAATGCACCTTTCTTGGATATGATTCATGAGTCTCAAGCACATATTCACGCTTCTTCCACTCATTGCCTGCCTTGGAAGTTCCCGACTGTTCAGGCAAGGCAAGGATGATTTTTCCTTCAATTTCCATTTTGTCTATATATTGTATTGTAATTTTTTATCAAAGATAGCCAATCGGCTGTGGTTTGCCAAATTTTACTCCATAAATTTTTCCACAACAAATCCTTCCGCATCCTCGTAATTCTCAACAGAATCATCGTCAACAAGTGGGGTATCAACCAAATATTTGTACAAATTTCTGACTTTCGGATTGTCTCCTATCACATGCTCCGCCCGGAAAAAACAGATGCCGTCGACTTTCGATGCGGTGCGAATCTTTTCCATCTGCCGGCGTATCACATCGACATTCCATCCGCTCTCGACCATCTTGTAGGGGGCGAGACCGACGACCAAAGAAGCCTCGGGGCATTGCGACATCCATGTAGCCAGATGGGTGGAAAAACCAAATTTCTCGTCCCAATACATCTGAGGGATGACCATATCGTGGTGACCGCTCTTGACCCACTGGACAGGGTCTTGCTGAAAGCTGTCGTAAGCGGTTGAGTTTTTAGTGCCGTCGACATTTTTGTAAGTGCCTATCGGCGCGCTCCCGACAACAATATCAGGACGTTTCTTTTTCAATTCTTTATAAAGTTCCGCGACAAAACGATTGATATTGTCTCTGCGCCAGTCGGCTTTGGAAATCTTTTTCGCCGCATATTTTCTATATGACTTGTCATCGGGAAACGCTATCGCCGGATAACGCGTATAATCAAGATTTATTCCGTCAAAATCATAGCGGTCGATCATCTCCTTATAAAGCCGGACGAGATATTCCCTTGCATCCGGATTGGCCGGGTCGATATAATATGAACCGGAATAACGGATGCACCATTTGGGATGTTTTTTTATCACATGCTGCACTTTGTTTGAAGCATAGGACGAAGCGTTTTTCATGCTTCCCACACGATAAGGCACAATCCATGCATGACACTTCATGCCACGGCGATGGCACTCATCTATTACAAAACGGCACACATCATAAGACAACCGCCTGGCGCCATTGCCCGTGATAGAATTCATCGCAGGCTGCAACTTGCTGTCCCAGGCAACGTCGCCATTAGCCTGCACCTGAAAAAGCACAAGGTTGAAATGGGCTTTCTGGAGCTTGTCCAGAATTTCAATCATGCGGCTCTTCTGTGATGTCTCGTCGTAATCACCTCGAGGCCAGTCAAGACCGGCATTTGTTGTAAGCCACACCCCTCTCAGTTCAGCAGAAACAGGCACAGGGCAAACCGCAATCAATGAAACAATGACAATGGCAAGAAATCTTCCAAACATAGCAGCTAAAATCTGATACGAAAATACACAAAAAGCCATTTTATTCAAAATTAATTAGCTTATTTAACCCTTATGTTCGGCCTTTTGTGTAATTTAGTCTCAAAATAAGAGAACAATATGGAAGAAGACTTGGATTGGTGGACATCACCCACCGAAAGCGAATCTGGAAGGCTGGTAATGGTCACAGGACGCAAAGACGTAAACAAATTCCGCTCATCCGGAAAATATAACATCAGGGTGGAAATCACATGGAAATATCCGGGCAATGCCGCAGGAATGCCCGACGAACCGACAGCCAAAATCATGGAAAGTGTACAGGATGCTCTTGAACATACTTTCAAGAAAGATCCGGTGGCAGTGCTGACAGGGATTTATACCGGCGACGATGAACGTAACTGGGTCTTTTACACTCTGTCGGTGCATATATTCGGGAAGAAAATAAATGAAGCTCTTGCTCCATTTGACCTGCTGCCTATCACAATCTACACGGAAAACGATCCGGAGTGGAACGAATACGACGAAATGCGTGAAGCTTCGGAATTAAATTAAACAAGTACGTGCATGCAGAAATTGCATGCACGTACTCATATATGTCATCACGCGATTTTATACGTAAAGGTTAAACATAGCCTTTTATTATGCCTCGCTTTGAATTGCGCACAAACAGAATGATTTCGTCACGTTCCTTTGTCGCCGGAAGTTCCGCCTCAATACGTTCGACCGAATCAGAAATATTATAACCCGACAAATACAGGTAACGATATATTTCCTGAATCTCACGAATCTGCTCATTAGAGAAATTGCGACGGCGAAGTCCGATTGAATTAACTCCGGCATATGCTATCGGAGTGCGGGCTGCCTTGACATAGGGAGGAATATCCTTATTTATAAGAGAACCGCCCTGAATCATGACATGAGGCCCGATGTGGCAGAACTGGTGAACCAGAGTGCCGCCACCGATAACGGCATAATTGTCGACAACAACCTCTCCTGCGAGCTGGGTAGCGTTAGACATAATCACATTGTCACCGACAACACAGTCATGAGCCACATGACAGTAAGCCATAATCAGGCAATTATTGCCGACCACGGTCTTCCCCTTTGACGCAGTACCTCTATGCACAGTCACACACTCACGTATAGTGGTATTGTCGCCGATAATGGCAAGAGTATCCTCACCCCGGAATTTCAAGTCCTGAGGAACAGCGCCAATAACAGCTCCAGGGAAAATCACACAATTTTTTCCTATTCTCGCGCCTTCCATGATTGTGACATTGCTGCCAATGCGGGTGCCTTCGCCAATCTCCACATTCTGGTCAATGGTGACAAAAGGGTCAATCACTACATTGGAGGCAATTTTCGCGGCAGGATGTATATATGCTAAAGGTTGCTTCATTTCAATCTTTTTTATTTATTTTTAATAATCTGAGCCATGAACTCACATTCAGTGACAATTTTTTCTCCCACAAAAGCATAGCCTTTCATCACCGCACACCCACGACGTAACGGAGTCATGAATGACACATGGAAAAGCAACGTGTCACCCGGAACAACCTTGTTGCGGAATTTCACATTGTCAATCTTCATGAAATAGGTAGAGTATTTTTCAGGTTCATCAACCTGTCCGAGCACAAGAAGACCTCCGGTCTGAGCCATAGCCTCAACCTGAAGCACTCCCGGCATCACCGGTTCCTGAGGGAAATGGCCCTGGAAATATGGCTCATTGCCGGTGACGTTCTTGACACCTACGATATAGTTACGTCCTTTCTCAATCACTTTATCGACCATCAAGAAAGGATAGCGGTGAGGAAGCAACTCCTTAATGCGGTTTATATCCATTACCGGCTCGATGTTGTGGTTGTAAACCGGCGCCTGCAATTCCTGATGCTTGATTTCTTTACGTATTTTCTTAGAGAAAGCTGTATTTATAGAATGTCCCGGACGGGTTGCGATAATCTTTCCTTTGAGAGGACGGCCGATCAAAGCGATATCGCCAAGCACATCGAGAAGTTTGTGACGGGCCGGTTCATTATCGGCAAACAACGGGAAATCATTTATGTAACCGAATTCAGTGACATTCTTATGTGGAACACCCATCAAATCGGCGATGCGGTCAAGCTCGCTCTGTTCCATCGGACTATCATAAATCACAATGGCGTTGTCCAAATCACCGCCTTTTATAAGGTTGCCTTTTACAAGAGGTTCCACTTCACGGACGAATACGAATGTGCGGCTGCTGCCCACTTCGGCTCCGAAATCCTCAAGATGATCAAGTGACGCAAATTGGTTTTTAAGCACCGGAGAGTTGAAAGAAACCATAACGTCAATACTGAACTCATCATCCGGAAGAACTATAATTGAAGAACCGGTAGTATCGTCACGAACTTCAATTTTCTGCTTCACTACATAGTAGTCTTTATCGGCATTCTGCTCTTCAACCCCTACTCGCGAGATATTTTCACAATAAAATTTCGAGCTTCCGTCAAGAATAGGAAGTTCCGGAGCATTAACCTTGATAAGACAATTATCGATTCCGGCGCCATAGAGAGCGGCAAGAGCATGTTCGACCGTGCTCACACGGACATCGCCTTTGCTAAGAACAGTGCCACGGGTTGTCGCAGTCACGTATTCAGCAAGAGCGTCAATCACCGGCTCGCCTTCAAGATCGGTACGCTGAATTTTATATCCGTGATTTTCCGGAGCGGGACAGAACTCGGCTTCAATCATAAGACCGGTATGCAGTCCTTTACCTTGAACCTTAAATGATTCTTTAAGTGTAAGTTGTTTCATTATGGTGGTTATTTACTTAATTCTTTCTCTATATTTTTCACACGGTCAAACAGCTTGCCAAGATTCTTGGTGTATACGGCCTGACGGGCAAACTCCCCGGCGCTCACGGCAGGATAACCCATCAGCCTGCTACCCGGTTTAACATTGTTGGGAATACCTGATTGAGCCCCTATTTCGGATCCGTCGCCGACATGAATATGTCCGGCAAATCCTACCTGACCGCCGACCATGCAAGATGCTCCGATTTTGGTTGAACCGGCAACCCCGGCCTGAGCCGCCATCACGGTATTTGCTCCTATCTCACAATTGTGAGCTACCTGTATGAGATTGTCAAGTTTAACTCCATGACATATTCTGGTAGCTCCCATCATAGCTCTGTCTATGGTGGTATTGGCTCCGATTTCAACATTATCTTCCAATTCGACAATTCCGAGCTGAGGAATTTTGTTGTATTCTCCATTGACAGGAGCGAAACCGAATCCATCGGCGCCGATGACAACTCCGGAGTGAAGGATACAGTTCTTGCCGACTTTACACCCGTGATAAATTTTCACCCCGGGATAGATAATCGAATTGTCGCCGACTACCACACCTGCACCCACATATGACTGGGGATATATCTTGACATTTTTCCCTATTACAGCTCCTTTACCTATATATGCAAAAGCCCCGACATAACAATCATCCGAGATTGCAACACCTTCCGCGATATATGACGGCTGTTCAATTCCTGTCGGCTGGACAGCAGTCATTTTGCTGACCATGTCAAGAAGAAAAGCCACTGTAGCATAAGGGTCGGCCACACGAATAAGAGTGCAACTTACCGGACTCTCTGGCATAAAATCATTGTTCACAAGAACAATCGAGCTTTTTGTGGTGTATATATAATGGGTATATTTAGGGTTTGCGAGAAAAGAAATCGCCCCGGGATGACCCTCTTCAATTTTGGCAAATGTACTGACAGTGACATTGCCGTCACCTTCTACTTTTCCCGAAACGAGAGCAGCAATTTGAGAAGCGGAAAACTCCATGGATATAAAAAATCTTGTATCTTAAAATTATTTATTTTGCAAAGTTGCAAAAATTTTTCGTATCTCAGCCCAAACTACGCCGAAAAATGACATAAAGACAGGAAATCACCCCCAATTTTTTGAAATAATGCAATTTCATCGCTCAATTATCAACAAATACGGCTTATCACAAATGTCATCGGCAAATATATCACGACGCTCAAGATAACGCATCACACGCCTTATACCGCCTTCCAGCAACATCTCTTTTTTGAAAATACAGTCAAGTTGCTGACGGTCGCTCAATGTAAGTTTATTCTCTGCTACAACAATTACAATTCCTGAAATAAACACGGTTGAGTGGACTTCGCGGTCAAAACGCTGAATTGACAGCACTCCGTTGTCAAGTTCGACTATTGACTGCCGATAAATATTACCGCGATGAATCACCGCATGAGCGAGGTAACGCATCACTTCAAACTGTTGTAATGCAATACTGTCCCCCTATAATACTCATCGGGGCTGAAACGTGTACGCAAAAGAGTTATGCTGTCAAGATAAGCGACTTCTCCTTTGGACGGCATATATTGCAACACTCCATAGACGTTTCTAAGAACTTTCGCAGTATCGGTATAAAGCTTCAGTTCCTGCCATCCTCCTCCATAAAATTTTGAAGAGATATAGTCGGTAGTCCCGTCATTATAGTCAGCGCACAAAGTCCATTGCATAGGCAGAGAGTGATTATGCGCGAATAACTTCCACATATATGTATCACCCTTCTCCCAATTTTCATCAGAAGAGAACTTAAACCGAACAAATTCTGACGGCCCTCCATCAGCAAAACGCCGGAAAGGCGACTCTCCCCACACATTCACAGAATCTCCGACAACCGACACCTGGACACTTTGTCCTTCAGCAGCAATATCGGCTTTGCTCAACTCGTCCTCAAGTTGCTTTATGACCATCTCATACACTTCTTTATATGAGTCCATATTATGCCCATACCATACTAAAGAAGTATCAAAATCCTCCTGAGTCACGCCATGGCTGATAAATATCGATTGCCTTAACACTTTCTTCGCAGAATCATTCCTATAATGAGAACTCTGCAAATCTATAACCCCCTCTCCCTTATGTATATCAGCCAACAAGGCCGCCATCTCTTTCGGCTTAATAACATGGTCGGGAGTACGGTCACATGATGTAAACATAAATACCAGCGCCGCTATTATAAGCAACCTATTCATTACTGCCATTCGACGACGAACCATCGTTCTTAGATTTTCTTACCGTAATACTTTCCTCCTGAGAGACCGGAGCTGAAAGATAACGGGAATAGAATAATATCAGTACGAGAATACCGACGGTTATCGCAGCATCGGCAACATTGAATATCGGCTGGAAGAACAGAAAATACTGACCGCCGACAAAAGGCATCCAATCAGGCCAATAAAAGCTGAACAACGGGAAATAAAGCATATCCACAACCTTTCCGTGGAAGAGCGGGGCATATCCGCCATCAGGGGGAAACAACGCGGCAATCTCGGGGGGATAAGGATTATTAAATATAATCCCATAAAAAACCGAATCAAAAATATTTCCCGCCGCGCCCGCAGTAATCAAGGCGCAGCATACAATATATCCTGTTTTTATATATTCCCGATTTCTGATTCGTATTATGTAATATATCAACAACGAAACCGCCACAATACGAAATAGAGTCAAAAACAATTTACTCCCTATCTCCATACCGAACGCCATACCGTTATTCTCAATGAAATAAATGCGAAACCAGTCGGTAATCACAATCTCCTCGCCAAGATACATGTGCGTCTTAATCCAGATTTTAACAATCTGGTCTATCAGCAGCACTCCAACGATAATGACAGTGGCAAGCAGCCCTCTCGATAATTTCATAATTTAGTCAGAATACAGTCTATTATTTTAGCCCGAAACCGATTAATGCTTTTTGTTTCCTTCCTTTGCCTCAACACTCAGCGTGGCGTGGGGGACGGCGAGCAGACGTTCCTTCGGAATCAATTTTCCGGTCTGACGGCAGATACCGTAAGTCTTGTTCTCGATTCTCACCAATGCAGCCTGCAGATGCTGGATGAATTTCATCTGACGTTGGGCGAGCTGGCCTGCCTCCTCTTTACCAAGCGTGCTCGCTCCTTCTTCAAGGACTTTAAATGTAGGCGACGTGTCGGCAGTATCATTGCCGTCGCTATTCATGACATTGGCCTTAAGCAATTCGTAATCTCTCTGCGCCTTTTCGAGTTTCTGCAGAATCACTGTCTTGAATTCTTGAAGCTCTTCGTCGGTATAACGGGTCTTTTCACTCATAGTTGTTGATTTTATGTTGGGTAAGGTTGATTCAAATATTTTTATTTATCACATATTTCTATTTATGACAGCACTTAGTTTTATATCGTCAATATCCAAAACTTCCTGTTCCGCTTCGGGATCAAGCGGGGCGATATTAATCTCTGACGCCAAAACTTGCGAAGCTATATAGCCTTTAAACATCTCTATCGCCGAATCGGTTGCGTCATTTGGAGCAAAAGTGATGGAAATTTTGTCAACAATGTCATAATCACGATTTTTACGTATGTTTTGGACACGGTTGATTATCTCTCTCGCGATACCCTCCTGACGAAGCTCTTCAGAAACGGTTATGTCAAGCGCCACAGTCAGATTTCCATCATTTGCCACCTGCCATCCAGGGATATCTTCCGATATTATTTCCACATCACTCAATTCAATCGTAGCAGGGACACCGTCTATGTCAAAAGAGAATTGTCCGTTACGCTCGAGTTCTATGATATCATGCTGCGACATTCCGGCTACGCGAGCGGCAAGAGCTTTCATAATTTTGCCGTATTTCGGCCCGAGTTTTTTGAAATCGGGTTTCACTTTCTTTACCAACACTCCGTCCTCGTTACCGACAAACTTGATATCCTTAACATTCACTTCGTTAAGAATGAGTGACGCTACCGATGATATCATTTCTTTCTGATGTTCATCGAGAACAGGAATCATAAGAGTGGCGAGCGGCTGGCGAACACGTATATTCACTTTACGACGCAATGCAAGCACCATGGAAGTTATATCCTGGGCCAACTTCATGCGTTCTTCAAGTTGCTTGTCGCTCTCTCCGGGCTCAGGGAAGAGCGCGAGATGCACGGATGTCGCTCTATCACCGGCAGTCACCGATGTCAAATCAGTATAAAGACGATCGGCAAAAAATGGGGAGATAGGCGCCATCAACAATGCGACAGTCTCAAGACAAGAATATAATGTCTGATAAGCTGACAATTTATCCTGATTCATCTCTCCGCCCCAGAAACGCTTGCGGTTAAGACGCACATACCAATTGCTCAGATTGTCATTCACAAAATCATTTATCGCACGTGCGGCTTTTGTCGGCTCATAATCGTCAAGAGCTTCTTCCACCTCGCGAACCAAAGTGGACAACAGCGAAAGAATCCAACGGTCTATTTCAGGACGTTCATTCATCGGCACTTGCGGCTGACTGTTGTCGAAACCGTCGACATTCGCATACAGCGCAAAGAACGAATAGGTGTTGAACAGTGTCGAGAACAATTTACGGGATGTTTCACGCACACCTTCTGAATCATATTTCAAATTGTCCCATGGAGAAGAATTGGCAATCATGTACCAGCGCAACGGGTCAGAGCCGAATTCAGCAATAGCGTCAAACGGATTTACGGCATTGCCAAGACGTTTCGACATTTTGTTTCCAAAACGATCAAGAACAAGCCCGTTAGAAATCACAGCCTTGTATGCTACCGAATCAAATACCATTCCGGCTATCGCATGAAGCGTAAAGAACCATCCACGAGTCTGATCCACTCCCTCTGCAATAAAATCGGCGGGATATAATTCCCCGGCATCAAATTTTTCCTTATTTTCAAAAGGATAGTGAATCTGGGCATATGGCATTGAACCTGAATCAAACCATACGTCTATAAGGTCAAGCTCACGACGCATAGGACGGCAATCGGAAGAAACAAGCACGATATCATCCACATACGGCCGATGCAGATCTATCTTATCATAATTCTCTTTGGAGTAATCACCGGGCACAAATCCCTTATCCTTATATGGATTGGACTTCATTATACCGGCGGCAACCGACTTCTCTATTTCATTATAGAGCTGCTCGACGCTACCGATGCAAATCTCTTCTTTTCCATCTTCAGTTCTCCATATAGGCAATGGAGTTCCCCAGTAACGGCTACGTGAAAGGTTCCAATCCTGAAGATTTTCAAGCCATTTGCCGAAGCGTCCGCTTCCAGTGGCAGCAGGTTTCCATTTAATAGTCTCATTAGCGGCCATAAGTTTCTCACGAGCTGCAGTCGTGCGGATAAACCAGCTGTCAAGAGGATAATACAACACAGGCTTGTCGGTTCGCCAACAATGCGGATAATTATGGACATGCTTTTCAATTTTGAACGCTACCCCGGCACGCTTCATCTCCATAGCGATGACCACATTGAGATCTTCAGCTTTTTCAGCCGCTTTCTCATCATATTTGCCGCCTTCGTTAAATCGCGGGTCATAGGCATTCTTAACGTAATCGCCGGCATGATGTTCATAATCAGGAACATTCACACAATGCTCAACAAATTCCGGAGCACATTCGTCAAGAGTATAATATTTGCCGGTCAAATCCACCATCGGACGGGTTTCACCACGCAAGTTAATCATGAACAGAGACGGGATTCCGGCAGCCTTTGCCACACGGGCGTCATCGGCACCGAAAGTCGGAGCTATATGGACTATACCGGTACCGTCATCAGTTGTAACATAGTCTCCGCTTATAACACGGAATGCTTCCGATTCAAGTTCTACAAACTTGTCAGTGCCGACAGAAAATACATGTTCAGGATAGCGGGCAGCATAGTCTTTAACAAATCCGGCAGCGTTATCAGTCAATTTTTCAGTCGGCTTTACCCATGGCATCAGCTGCTTGTAGGACATGCCTACAAGTTCCGAGCCAAGATAAGTTCCTACAATACGATACGGCAGAATCTTGTCGCCAACCTTATAATCTTCGAGCGGCAAATTTTCACCCTCAGCTTTAAAATAAGCGCTGATTCTGTCTTTTGCCATTACCAGCGTGAGCTTATCACCATTGTAAGGATTATATGTGCGGATTACCGCATATTCATATTTGGGGCCTACGCAGAGAGCCGTGTTCGATGGTAAAGTCCACGGAGTGGTTGTCCACGCGATAAAGCATGGAGTTCCCCACCCTTCCATCTCTGGCTTGGTATCAATCGCCTTGAAAATAGCCGTCACGGTTGTATCTTTTACATCACGGTAACATCCGGGCTGATTCAACTCATGAGTACTCAATCCGGTACCGGCGGCAGGAGAATAAGGCTGGATAGTATATCCTTTATAAAGATATCCTTTTCCGTGCAATTGTTTCAACAACCACCATACCGACTCGATATAACGGTTGTCATATGTTATGTAAGGATCGTTCATATCGACCCAATAGCCCATCGAATTGGTAAGATTCTCCCATTCGCGGGTATATTTCATCACTTCGCGGCGACATGCGGCATTATAGTCATCTACCGAAATTTTTTTTCCTATATCCTCTTTTGTAATTCCGAGAGCCTTTTCAACGCCAAGTTCCACAGGCAGTCCATGGGTATCCCACCCGGCTTTACGCTTTACATGGAATCCCTTCATCGTCTTATAACGGCAGAAAATATCCTTAATCGTACGAGCCATCACATGGTGAATACCGGGCATGCCGTTGGCGGACGGAGGACCTTCATAAAAGACAAAAGACGGAGCTCCTTCACGCACCTTCATACTCTGCTCAAATAGATGATTTTTATTCCACTGCTCAAGCACCTGACGGTTTATGTCAGAAAGATTGAACTTGTCGTATTCGTTGAATTTCTTCTTCATCACAATGACTGATTTATATTGCCGTAATGTAGTTACAAAATAATTTTTGCAAAGTTACGAAAAAACACGAAAATCCTATGCTGCTAAAATAAAAAGAATCAGATGTTGACTCAAAATGTCACAAAACAATATCACTGCCGCCTAAGCAATGTCAAGCGGACAACACCTTCTGCTTATCCGTGCTAACGCACGTCAATAAGATTAAAAAATTCGTTACGCAATGCCGGATTTTCAGCAAAAAGCCCGGAATATTCCAAAGTAGAAGTTGCGGAATTCTGTTTTTCAACTCCCCTCATTTTCATACAAAGATGTTCGGCCGCACATGACACAATCACGCCTTTATTGCTTAATAAGGATGTCAACGACCGGCAAATGTCGGCACATAAACGTTCCTGAACCTGAAGCCTGCGAGCATATACATTTACAAGTCTGGCGAGTTTTGACAGACCGATCATCTCACCGTCAGGAATATATCCGATTGATATACGTCCGAAAAACGGCAGAATATGATGCTCGCACAAAGAATAAAATTCTATATCTTTAACAATGACGATTTTAGAGCCGGCATATTCAAAAATAGCAGAGCGGAGAATCTGCTGCGGATCCTGACGATAGCCCGATGTCGCATAATACATCGCTTTCGCCGCCCTCATAGGAGTCTTTTCAAGTCCCGGACGTGCAGGGTCATCGCCTAAAAGCCTGATGATACTCTCATAATGTCCGGCAAGCTGTTCAAGTATCTGATTCTCATCCATTGCGCTTAAAGATTAAAACCATTAATCTCCTTCTACAACAATGCGGTCTTTTACCACTCTTATCTCCCGGCTGTATGACGGAAACGCATCTTTCAACTCATGGGCAGCGGCATTTGCCTCATCCTGAGTGCGGAAATTGCCTACACGCAAACGCCAATACGGAGAGATGTAAACGACATACGTCGGAAATTGCGGGAAACGGGCATTTATATTACGGGCACGGGCACGAGCCTCGGCTTTGGCTGTGCTCGGCTTACTGTCGGAGAACACCTGTATTCTATATCCGCCCATTTTTCCGGAATGAACGGCAGCTTTCACCTCGGCCGGATGTTCTTCACTATTAACTACCGGCTGCGCTTTAGGGGTTTCAAGCTCCACATAAAGGCGAGCTTTCAGCTTTTCAGGCATATTGACCTTGATGTTTCCAGCCTTTTCGATATTTTCAACAACTGAATTTCTTTCAAGCCGGGTCGAAGAATCAGCCTGGCTGAACGCTGCGGGAATAGACAACGATATTCCCAATATGATAAATAAATAACGTAGCTTCACTTGATCGCGCGTTTGTTTAATATCGTGCAAAGTTAATGAAAAATATAATTCCGCGCAAATCCTGCCTCATGCCCGGAGCATTCTCGACAACAAGCACGACATCCACATAGACTGAACTTGTTTTATTAACGTCATCATCAATATTATTAATAAGAAAAGCGGTATATTTGCAACATGGCTAAATTTCAAATAAACTATCTCGGATGCGGTTCGGCCACTCCCACAATGAGACATTTGCCGAGTTGTCAAGTCATTGATTTCCGTGACAATCTATTTATGATAGATTGCGGAGAGTGCGCGCAGCTGTCTTTGCGCCGCATGCAGCTCAAATTCTCGCGCTTAAACCATATTTTTATCTCGCATCTTCACGGAGACCATTGCCTGGGACTGACCGGCATGTTGTCAACTCTCGCTTTAACTGGCAGAGAGGGGGGCGCTATCACCATACACACTTTTAAAGAAGGCACAGAAATCTTCTCACAAATGCTGGATTTCTTTTGTAAGGAACGCCCGTTTGACATAAAATACAATATCATAACTCCGGGGACAAGCGAATGCGTATTTGAAAACGACTCCTTGTCAGTGACAACATTTCCGTTGTATCACAGGATACCTTGCAGCGGATATATTTTCCGCGAAAAGCCCAAAGCACGTCATCTCAAGGGAGAGATGCTCAAATTCCATAATGTTCCGATAAAAGAATATCAGGCGATAAAAGCAGGAGCCGATTTTATCGCTCCCGACGGACATATCGTCCCTAACGAATATCTGACTACCCCGCCCGATCCATGCGTAAGTTACGCTTATTGCAGCGATACGATGTTTGACCCAAGAGTCGCAAAATCGGTAGAGGGGGTTGACACTCTGTACCACGAAGCGACCTACACGGAAAGCTATCACGAAAAAGCTCGCTCTCGCGGACACTCCACTGCCGCCGAGGCCGCACGAATAGCAGCACTTGCCGGCGTAAACCGACTCGTGCTCGGACACTATTCCAAAAGATACAAGAACGAGGATGAGCATCTTGCCGAGGCTCAATCCATATTTCCAAATACAATCCTTTCTTATGAGGGGCTAAAACTAAATCTTTTATGACAATTGCTGACGACGATATCAGATTCATGAGACTCGCGCTTGAGGAGGCCCGGCGCGCATATGACGAAGATGAAATCCCAATCGGAGCTCTCGTCACGTGTAAAGGGCAAATCGTGGCGCGAGCCCACAACCTGACTGAGACACTGAACGATGTTACCGCCCACGCGGAGATGCAAGCAATCACAGCTGCCGCCAACACGCTTGGAGGCAAATATCTGCCTGACTGCACCCTTTATGTAACTGTCGAGCCATGCATAATGTGTGCGGGAGCGATAGGATGGAGCCAAATAAGAAGAATCGTATTCGGGGCTTCTGATGAAAAACGCGGCTACCATGTAATCGCCGGCAAGTCGCCATTTCATCCGAAAGCCCAAATTGTAAGCGGAGTGCTTGCAGAAGAAGCCGCCACATTGATGCAACAATTTTTCAGGAACAAACGATAGAAAGTGATATAAAAAAAGGTTCTTGAAATCAAGAACCTTTTTTAGTGGCGGGAACAGGACTCGAACCTGTGACCTTTGGGTTATGAGCCCAACGAGCTACCACTGCTCCATCCCGCGATGTTTTACGTGTGCAAAGGTACGGACTTTTGTCAATATTCCCAAATTATAACACATCTTATTCTGTTAAATAATGCAAAACAAATAGAGGAGACCTCTCAAGGTCTCCTCTATTTCACACAATATATTAAGAATTACTTATTTACCTGATATTTGTTGATGCCGTCACGCAAGTATGCCACAACTTGTTTTGCAGCGGCAATTCCGGCATTAATATTGGCTTCTGCCGTCTGAGCCCCCATCTTTTTAGGAGTGAAGAATACACGACCGGGGAATTTTTCAGCAAAAACGGCAGCATTGTCTGGCTTCACATCGGCTATATATTTCAAATCGGCACGAGTTTCAAGAGCTTTTTCAAGACCCTCTTCATCAATCACCTCTTTACGAGCCGTATTTACAAGCACCCCTCCCTTAGGCATTTTTGTTATAAGGTCAAATCCAATGCTCTTTTTGGTTTCAGGTGTGGCAGGAATATGAATGGATACAATGTCATTATTTGCATACAATTCATCCACGCTGCCCACGGGAGTTATGCCTTCTTCTGCCATTACTTCAACAGGACAATACGGGTCAAAAGCAGAAATTTCCATTCCTACACCTTTTGCTATACGTGCAACATTACGTCCCACCTGACCATATGCCTGAAGTCCGAGGCGCTTGCCTTTAAGCTCAGTTCCGGAAGTACCGTTATACATATTACGGACTGCCATAATCACCATGCCGAACACAAGTTCAGCAACAGCATTGGAATTCTGTCCCGGAGTATTTTCAACAACCACCTTATGGGCAGTCGCCGACTGCAAATCAACATTGTCATATCCAGCTCCGGCACGAACCACTATTTTGAGATTTTTAGCGGCATCAAACACCTCAGAATCTATAATATCACTACGGATAATTATAGCGTCGGCATCAGCGGCAGCCGAAAGCAAATCGGCTTTTGAAGAATATTTTTCAAGAAGCTCAAGCTCGTATCCGGCATTTTCAATCACCTCTCTGATTCCATTGACAGCTATCGCTGCAAACGGTTTTTCAGTTGCGACAAGAACTTTCATAATTTTAATGTTTCTTTTCAAATTCGTTCATTGTTTCAACTAACGCTTTCACGCTATCAATAGGAAGTGCGTTATATAAAGAAGCACGGAATCCTCCCACAGAGCGATGGCCTTTTATACCAATCATGCCTTTGCTTGCTGCAAAATCGGCAAAATCTTTTTCAAGCTCGGCATATTCAGGTTTCATAACGAAACATACGTTCATTATAGAGCGATCTTCCGGAGCGACCGTACCTACAAACATACGGCTTGAATCTATCGCGCTGTAAAGCAATTCAGCTTTTGCAAGATCACGGCGTTCCATCTCTTTAATACCTCCAAGCTCTTTATAATATTTCAATGTCTGAAGAGCAGAATAAATCGGCAATACCGGAGGAGTATTGAACATTGACCCTTTCTTAACATGGGTGCGATAATCCAACATTGTCGGAATCGCGCGATCGACATTGCCCAAAGCGCTATCCTTAACGATTACAATTGTGACACCGGCGGGAGCAAGATTTTTCTGTGCTCCTGCATAAATCACATCGTATTTGGACACATCAACCTGACGAGAGAAAATATCGCTTGACATATCGGCAACCAAAGGCACTTTCACATCGGGATCGAATCGGGTCTCGGTACCATAGATTGTATTATTTGTAGTATAATGAAAATAATCGGCATCTTCAGGCACTACATATCCCTTAGGAATGTAGGTATAGTTTTTATCCTTGCTTGATGCGACAACATCCACTTCGCCAAACAACTTGGCCTCTTTTATCGCATTTGAAGCCCATGTGCCGGTATCAATATATGCGGCTTTTTTCTTCAACAAATTATAGGGAACCATGCAGAATTGCATAGATGCGCCACCACCGAGGAACAAAACGGAATAACCTTCAGGAACATCCAGCAACTCCTTAACTAAAGCTTGAGCCTCGTCCATCACAGCAACAAATTCCTTACTACGATGAGAAACTTCAAGAATAGAAAGACCGGTTCCTGCAAAATCCTTAATCGCGTCAGCAGTGTTGTTAATCGTATACTCACTCAAGATTGAGGGGCCGGCATAAAAATTATGCTTCTTCATTTTGGTTTAATATTAAGAGTTAGACTGCAAATATACACAATAAATTAAGAATCGTAAAACTAAAAGCGTCAAAACTATCTTCAATTTGACAAAATAGATACTTAGCACAACAAATTTCTACGAAACATCGATAATTAACATCAATTTTTAATCCTGAGATTTATTCCGGCTCCGTGCCGAGAGGGAGGACGGCCATAAACGAAAAGAGGCCGCAGGCTTTACGCTTGCGGCCTCGTGAAGGGGG
>CAZYXN010000049.1:0-18739 GCA_964651105.1 uncultured Muribaculum sp.
TCTCATCTTCTGTCAACTTATAAATCGTTTCCGAAGCCTCTTTAATATAATCACCGGCAAGCACGCCAAGACCGCCTGAATAAATTTTAAGAGCGTTACAAAGGCCATATTCCATTGAAAAATATGCCACCGAAGGAACATCTTTGCGCATAGGCACTTTCATATATTCCTTGAAATCGGCATATACAGCCTCGATACGGCGCATCAGAACGTCATCCTTGATAATTTCCTGAAGGCGGTCGAATCCAAGACGCTGAAGGAGCATGACAGGATTTTCGCCTACGGCACGCCATAAATCATGATTCAAATCACGGAATAGAGACTTTCCCTCACTATTCCATACCCACCAAAGGTTACGGGACATAACTTCAAGTGGTTTGAGCTTAGACGGCAATTCATTCTTTACCGTAATGTCACGCCACACAGGGGCGTTAGTGTTGCTCACTTGTAATTTCATAAATATAACAATTAATTTACTATGTTCTATGTTTATAGGCTATCGATTTTCCCGTTCCGCGACTTTTCCAAGAGCGATACCGAATGCATCGATATAATATTTTATAAAATAGCTCCAGGCGGCTTTTGTCGCAGTAAGCATGGCACGCGAATCAACACACGCCTTTTCGCCTGAATCAAGTCCAATAAGATAATCAAGAGAATGGGCGATTTGTTCAGTCACTTCATCATAATTGAAATCGCCACGCGCTATAACATTCACGCCTGATTCCTGAAATGTGTTGTCTTCAGTGGCAAGCACCCATTGACCGAACCCCGACAATGTAGTAGTGATAGTCGGCACGCCGAAAGCGATACTTTCCAACGGAGTATATCCCCATGGTTCATAATATGAAGGAAACACAGTCGCATCCATACCTATAAGCAGATCATAATACGACTTGTTAAAGATACCGTCATCGCCATTGAGATAGCACGGCACATATATCACCTTCACCTTGTCGTCAACTCCGTTAAGGAACCCAAGACCGTGAATACGGCAATTAACTGCGTCCTCGTTCGGATTGTTAAGTTCATGTGTCAGCACAGGATCAGGCAGGGATTTTTTTCTTTTTGCATTCAATGCCTTCATTAAATCCTGACGCGGAGCCTTTGCCCATGCCGGAACCATAACAAAAGACACTACCTGACGACCGGGATTCAAACGACGAAGACCGGCCATAGAGTCAAGATAAAGATCAAGCCCCTTATTTCGATACTCACAACGCCCTGAAGTCGCAATAATAAACGTATCGTCATCCAGATTGCATCCTGTAAGCGAAGATGCGACATTCAGCAATGTCTCACGAGCTTCTTTTCGCGCCTTCAAAAACTTTCCTTTGCCGGGAACGAAATTCTGTTCAAAACCGTTAGGCGTGACCAACGGACGGCGTTCGAGCAACTGTTCACATTCAAGTGCGGTGATATCGCTCACCGTCGTAAAACAATCGGCGGCATGAGCCGCAGCCTTTTCAAGAGAATGCTTTGACTGCATGTTAAGTTCCTGAGCCATCTGATCGCCATTATAGCCGCGAAGATAATCATACAACGGCTTTCCGTTGCCGCATATGCTCCTGCCTATGCATGTAGCATGGGTGGTAAATATCGTGCCGACGGCAGGCAATTCTGCTTTGACATACAGAAGTCCCATACCGGTTGTCCACTCATCGAAATGAGCTATCACATTTTTGCCCGTAATCTTTTTATATTGGCAAAGGCTTTTTATAACGAGTCCTGCAGCATGAGAAAACGCGCACGCTTCATCGTAGTCTCCGTAAGCATGGAGAGAATCCACCCGGAATAAATCCCACATACGAGCGTAAAACTCATTTTTGACAGCGTACATTCCGTCAAACTTCACTAAAATCACAATCGGTTTGCCGGCAACATTCCAACGGCCAACTCTTACGCTGACTCCTTCCGGGAAAGTCGCTTTAGCCTTCCATTCTTTCAACAAAACCGATGATTCGACAAAATAAGGTGACGGATTTTCTTTGCTCCATACATCAGGACCGATAAAAATAATCTTGTCCTTGTATAATGTCTGCAGCGTCTTTGCTTTTGTTGACAGAACGGTGTAAATTCCTCCGATTTTATTACAAACCTCCCAACTTGTCTCAAAAAGCAGGTCTAAATTTACCGGCGCTTTATCCATATTTTAGAATTAAATTTTTACGCGCCGCAAAGATAGTCATTTTTTTTGAATTAAGGCTCAACTTTCACAATTAATTAGCATCTTACGGATCGCCTATGTCATAATTTAAGATATTTTCTATCTTTAATTCATTCCCGACAATAGACCGTCCGCAAGACGCCGGTGTGATAAAGAAAGCAAAAAAATTACTTTTTAATATTTACTATTTTACCGTCAAAAAGAGTAACCACCCTATGGGCATAAGCAGCATCGCGTTCCGAATGGGTGACCATCACTACCGTAGTTCCCCCGGAATTAAGATCACTCAACAACTCCATTACCTCTATGCCGTTCTTTGAATCAAGATTTCCCGTAGGCTCATCGGCAAGAAGAAGCGAAGGCTCGGTCACAACGGCACGGGCAATCGCCACCCGTTGCTGTTGGCCTCCCGACAATTGTCGCGGATAGTGTTTCGCCCTGTGCGACATATTCATTCTTGCCAGAATCTCATCCACCCGCTCTTTTCTTTCTTTCGAAGCCATGTCAAGATACGTAAGAGGCAGTTCCACGTTATGAAACACAGAGAGCTCGTCAATCAGATTAAAGCTTTGAAACACGAATCCGATATTCCCTTTGCGCAGACGCGTGAACTCCTTTTCTCCTAATCCCGACAGATCCTTACCCATAAACTCCATATGTCCCGAAGTCGGACAGTCAAGCAGCCCTATCGTGTTCAGAAGCGTGGACTTGCCGCATCCCGACGGGCCCATTATCGCCAAGAACTCACCTTTGTTCACTTCTATATTGATATTGTCCAACGCGACGGTTTCAACTTCATCCGTGCGGAACACTTTTGATATATTTTTTAACTTTATCATTGTTTTGTCTTATTTATTCGTTTCTTAAATTTTCTGTCGGATTGGAATTGGCGGTACGCCATGTCATGAAGACAACAGAGGCTATTATCGCAATTAATACCGCCAACGATGAAACCACACACAACAGCGATTGCTTTTCTATCGATACAGGCAGGGCTTTCATGACTTCAGTCCCGATACGCCAGGCCGAAATGCCACCTATCACAACCGCAGGCACGGCGACTTTCAATACATTGGCAGCCAACATCGATACAATTGACCCTACATCCGCGCCATTGACCTTACGTATAGCTATCTCCTTGCTACGCCGCTGAATTTCATCATTTATATAACCTACCAGTCCCATAAAAGAAATAAACAGGATTGAGATGCCGGCAATCAACACTATATTTCCGAAAATTCTTATGCCGGCATAATCATCTCGCTTTATTTCCACAAAAGACTTCCCTTCGGACGTGATGTTGGGAAAAGCTTCCGCAATCGCATCCTTCAATAAAGCGAAATTATGATCAAACTGAGCTTTAAGACGTAATGTAACCGTATTGGCGTTACCCGGCCACGCATCAGCTGAATAAAGCAGAATCGGTTGTGGTTCATCATAGAATGAGCCTATACACACATCCTCCATGACTCCCGTGATTTTTACTATTCCATTGCCGGAATCCACAGTCTTTCCTATGGCGCTTTTCACATCCCAGCCCATATCGTCGCAAAATTTGCGGTTAGCGATAACCTCTTCTCGTCCATTTATAGATTTTCTGCCGGCAAGGAGTTTAAATCCCATGAAATCAAAATAATTTTTATCTATGCAGTCAAATCTTGTGGAAAAAATATTACGCCCCTGATTATCCCTAACCATAGAACCGCTATAAGAATAAGGCGGAATCGATCCCGACGCAACCACATCCTCAACATATGGAAGATTTCTCAACATTGTCATATAGACATCTATGTTGTAGTCTGCCTTAGCCGGAGCAACTACAAGACCTGACTCATTGTAGCCGACATCACGCGTCATCACATCCAGGTATTGCATCCACACTGTAACGAGCAGGCCTATTATCATCGAAACACCGGCAAACTGTATGAAAAGCAACGTATTTTTCCATCTGTTGCGATTCTCCGAAAAACGCCTGAAAACCGATGTCACCGAAATCTTTGATATAATAATTCCCGGAATCAACGCTCCGATAAAAAATACCGACACAATGACACCGAGCGACACGTACATCCTTTCCGGCGCAAACAACATCGACAACGGAGATTTAAGCGTTTCTTCTATGAATTCATGGAACTGCAGCAACACAAGCCCAAGCAACCCTAACGCTCCGACGACAATGATAAGAGTCTCGTAAACGAATATCTTCATCACATCGCTTTTCTGCGCTCCGCTGCATTTGTGGACACCGACACTTTTCGCCCGGCGGCTTAAAGAGGCGATTGAGACAAGAACATAATTCAATGCCGTGATGAGCAACATCGTAACCGCCAGGACTGTCAATACCAAAGACATCATGCGGTTGCCGTCGTCTTTTTGAAAAGAATCTCTCATCAGGCGAGCATGTCCGCGTATTCCTATTCCGTTTTTATCGGGAGCGTGCCGCTGGACAACCTCGTTTATCCGACGGTCAAATTCCTCGTCTGATATCTTAACCCCTTCTTTAATTCTAACGTATCCTTTCCAACTGTCACCTCCATTCCAGGAGTAGTTCATCTTTATACGTGACAAGATTGAAGGCAATGACACTACTATATCAGGAGTTACCGTGGAGTTCCGGGGAATCGTTTTGAACACTCCGGCAATCCTCACTTGAAAAGAATTACCGTCATACCATAAATCTTTACCAATCGGCGATTCACCGCCATAATATTTTTTCGCAATATCTTCCGAAATAAATGCGACATCAGGACGACGAAGCTCCATTCTCGGATTGCCCGACAACACTTCAACTCCCATTGTCTCAAAAAACAGTGAGTCGGTCACAGCTACTCTCATCGGGATTAACTTTCCGTCCTTACTTATTTTCATTTCACGGACTCCCCGCATCGAGACAGCGCTCTCAACGATATCGGGCATCTCTTCATAAATCCCCTCCGCCAACTTGCCTATTATAGAAGAACTCGGAGGAATAGTACGGTCTGACAAAATCCACGACATCCGCAACTGATACAGCCTGTCGTAATCATAATAGCATGTGTCATAACTCTTTAAATAAGCAACCCATGACATCAACAACGCCGCCACTCCGATACCGAAGCATAGACTGACGGACTTAATAATTGTCTGTCTCGGCGAATGACTCACCGACTTCCAAGCATAAAAAATCTGTTTAATCATAATATGTTTTATAGTTACACATTATGTATATATGCCAACATCGTGCCAAAACATATAAATCATTGATTCCAATTTGATTATACCACAAAAAGCATTGTGCGTATGTATAAAATTCATCCATATGGTGTCAAAAAATCATACAACGGCATTGCTCAAAAATATAATCCGATGCAATTATAGCGATTTATTTTCGTAAGTTTGCATAAAATCAGATTTGTTTAATGAAGCAGATAAAGACAATCATAGTTGTAGAAGACAATAAATCGGTGCGTTCAGCCATTACATTGCTATTACAAACTATCGCGGAACGAATCGTCCCGATTTCATCACCGGTTACGTTGTCAAGTCTGATCTCAACCGAAAAACCGTCATGCCTGATACTTGACATGAATTTCTCTTCGGGCATTACCAACGGCAATGAAGGTCTGTTCTGGCTTGAGGAAATACACAAAATTTCTCCGGGACTTCCAGTTATCCTTATGACTGCCTATGCCGACATTCAGCTCGCGATTAAAGGGATTAAAGCCGGAGCGGCTGATTTCATAATAAAGCCGTGGGACAATTCACGTCTGCTGCAAGCCGTCATATATGCGACACGCTCTGCCGGTGTAAAACAAAATCAAACTGAATCACCGGACTTAACGCCATTTTTCGGAAACAACCCGAAAATGTCCGTAATACGTTCAATAATCGATAAAGTGGCGCGTACCGACGCTCCCATCTTGATTACAGGCGAAAACGGCACCGGAAAAAGTATGCTTGCCAAATATATACACCGGTGTTCTGGCAGAGTAGATATTCCGATGATACATGCCGATATGGGAGCGATATCCGACACATTGTTTGAAAGCGAATTCTTCGGACATGAAAAAAATGCATTTACCGGAGCAACAGCCATGCGAAAAGGGCGGTTTGAGGCAGCCGACAAATCCACTCTCTTTTTGGACGAAGTCGCCAACATACCATTATCTATGCAGCAAAAACTTCTATGCGCAATCCAAGAAAAGAAAATCACCAGAGTCGGAGCAAACAAGCCCATAGACATTGACGCAAGATTGATTTCAGCCACTTCATGTGACCTGGAATCATTGGTATTACAAGGAAAATTCCGACAAGACCTATTATGGCGTATTAACACCATCCACCTTCACATTCCGCCGTTAAGAGAACGCCCGGAGGATATCATTCCACTCGCAAAACTATTCATTTCCAAATATTGTGAAAAATACAATCGCCCGATATTGGCCCTTTCGCCACAATGTCACTCCTTGTTGATATCAGCCGACTGGCAAGGCAATATAAGACAGCTCGAACATCTTATGGAAAAAGCGGTCATACTTTCCGACGGATCGGCTATCGACCGGGAGCAATTATGTGAAATCTCCGAACCACAAAAAAACAATCCACATCCCGCGCCAACGACTTTAGAAGAAATGGAACGCATGATGATTTCGGAAGCAATCAATAAATGCAACGGCAATCTCTCACAAGTCGCCACTCAGTTAGGCATTACTCGACAGACCCTTTATAACAAAATAAAAAAATACGGTCTATGAATCCGGTATCATCTTTTTCGATAAAACTTGGCTCCCAAATAACCGGAATAGCTCTCGTAGCCGCATTGACAGTCATCCTATGTCTGAATCATGCATGGCTATTTGTGTTTATTGCCATAGTGTTGTTATGGCTGTTGGCATCATCGGTATTCAGGATTATCAGAGATTCCGTAAAAGCAAGCGACATGCTCGTTTCAGCCATTGAAAAGAATGACGGCACTTTTTCTCCGTCACGGGAACATCTGCATCCGCTGATTGCTGCCAATATAATCCGCATAAAAAGGTTACTGACCGAAAAACAAGAAAAAATCACAGGCCAGGAACAATTTTTCAAAGAGATAATCGAACTCGTAAACACCGGTATCATCTGTATACTTCCAGACGGGAAAGTAAAAATACATAACACCCGCACGCTTTCATTGTTAAACCGTCCCGTCTTCACACATATCAAACAACTTGAAGACACAAACCTTCCGCTATTCAACATTCTATCAAAAATATCGGGTGGAGAGACTCGGCAGCTCGCAACACCTACGGAATCATTGCTCATTCATGCCGCATCGACTGAAATATGCGGAGAAAAACTAAAAATAATAACTCTCGATGACATCGATTCAGCTCTTGCCGATTATGATATTGAGTCATGGTCACGATATTCAGCGGTAATAATCCACGAACTTAAGAATTCCCTCACTCCCATCGCGTCAATCTCAAAACAGATACTTAACAATGACGCAGTGAGTGTCGCCGAAATACGTGAAAAAATCGAACCTATTTATTCTTGCGCCACTTACCTTAAGAACTTTGTTGACGGAATGAACGCGATTAACCGTATGCCCGATCCGTCATTCTCTTTATTCAATCTTCACAGCTTTCTTAACCGCTCGGCTATTCTTGCATCACACATCAATTCATTTCCAATCGGAAATATAACTGTCAGATGCGATGAATCATTGCTGGCCAATTCGGATGAAAGCCTCTTGGGACAAGTAGTCACAAATTTGCTAAAAAATTCAATTGAGGCCGTAAAAGAGATTCCCGACCCAAAAATTGTCATATCGGGATATTGCAGTGATGACGAAAATATAATAATTGACATAACAAACAACGGCCCGGCGATATCTCCCGACATCGCCTTAAAAGTTTTTGTCCCGTTCTTTACGACTAAAGAAAACGGTTCGGGAATAGGACTTTCATTATCCCGACAGCTTGTAAGACGTTGTAACGGCACTCTGAGATTAGCCGACATATCCCCGCATCCGACGTTCCGTATCACAATACCGTAAAATCAACCGCCGGCCGCTCAACTTTTATTGACATACCGTGTTTTAGTAATAAACCATATTATATACTGAACCATATGTCATCAAAACAAATAATGGACGGTTGCGCCGCCGCCACTCATGTCGCTTATGCATTGAGCGATGTAGCCACAATTTATCCGATAACCCCGGTTGCTGAAATGGGACAGATAGCCCAGTTGTGGGGAATGGCAGGCAGGAAAAATTACATGGGAACCGCTATGGCGGTCAAAGAAATGGAATCGGAGCTTGGAGCCGCAGGAGCGACTCACGGAGCGCTCGCCGTAGGATCTCTTGCCACGACATTCACCAACTCCCAGGGATTATTGCTGATGATACCAAATATGTATAAAATCGCAGGCGAACTCCTGCCCGGCGTTTTCCATGTTGGAACACGCTCATTGGCATCTCACGCCCTATCCATTTTTGGCGACCATCAGGATATTATGGCGTGCCGCGCGACAGGGTTCGCATTTCTGGGCTCCTCTTCAGTCCAAGAGACTATGGATCTCGCTCTTGTCGCCCATCTTGCCGCAATCGACGGCTCAATGCCGGTAGTGCACTTTTTCGACGGATGGCGCACTTCAGGTGAAATGGCGACAATAGATGTCATCGACTATGACACGATATTCAGCCTTGTCGACCGTGACAAAATAGAAGCTTTCCGTAAACGCGGTCTGAATCCGTGCCATCCATCATTACGGGGTTCTGCTCAGAATCCCGACGTATACTTTCAAAACCGTGAAGCGTCCAACAAATATTATGACGCGTTTCCCGACATTGTGCAGGCGGAAATGAATCGTGTCGCGACCAAAACGGGACGAAAATATCGGCTGTTTGATTATCATGGAGCTCCGGATGCCGACAGGGTGATTGTAATCATGGGTTCAGGAGCAAAAGTTGTAGCAGAAACAGTTGACGCGCTTAATGCGTCGGGAGAAAAAACGGGAGTTGTGAATGTTAGACTTTTCCGTCCATGGTCGGCTCAACGATTTATTGAAGCGCTCCCTGCGTCAGTAACAACGATTGTCACGCTTGACGCGACCAAAGAACCCGGGGCTCAGGGCGAGCCGCTCTATCAGGACGTGACCACGAGTGTCCACAACGCAGGTATGACCGCACGAGTAATTGGAGGACGTTACGGATTGTCCAGCAAAGATTTCAGCCCGGCAATGGTTAAAGCAGTGTTTGACGAGGCGGCAAAATCTAATCCCAGACGACAATTCACCGTAGGAATAAATGATGACGTGACCAATATGTCGCTCGATTTTGATCCTGCATATATCATAGAGTCAAAAGGCGTTACCGAATGTATTTTCTATGGAATCGGCTCAGACGGTACCGTTGGAGCTACCAAGCAGATTGCGTCAATTATAGGAGGACAGTCGGGATTGTATGCACAAGCTTATTTCCACTATTCGGCAAAAAAATCAGGCGGCTATACCCTTTCACAGCTTCGATTCGGAAGTTCGCCTATAACCAGTGAATATTCTATCGAAAAAGCCGATTATATTGTCTGCAACAAGGACAACTACGTCAATCAATTCCATGTTTTGGAAAAAATAAAGGATGGAGGCACATTCGTCCTGAATTCATCATGGACGCTTAAGGATATGGAAACAGCGCTTCCATCCCGGTTAAGACGAACCATAGCCGCAAAAAAACTGAATTTTTATAATATCGACGCCACCCGCATAGCCGCACAGGAGAATCTCGGCGTGAGAATAAACACCATAATGGAAGCCGTATTTTTTCATCTGACCAATGCAATCGATATCGACACGGCTATACCAATGCTTAAAGATATTGTAAAAAAGGCATATCTGCACGAAGGCGGAGATGTTGTCAACAGGAATCTCGCGGCAATTGACCTTGCAATACAGAATCTCGTCAGAATCGATTATCCTGAGTCTTGGATAAACGCCGCTGATGAACCGGAATCCGACTTGAATCTTCCACCATTCATAAAAAATGTGGCACAACCATGTCTTGAACTTCAGGGCGACAAGCTTCCGGTGTCAATGTTCGCCCCCGACGGCTCAATGCCAATGGGAACAACCGCCTACGAAAAAAGGCGTATCGCCATTAATGTGCCTCAATGGAATGTGGACAATTGCATCGAATGCACGCTATGCTCTTTTGTTTGTCCGCACGCCGCCATTCGTCCCTATCTTCTTGACGGACAGGAAAGCGGAAACGCGCCCGAAGGACTGACATCAAAACCTGAGACAAATCCCGCTTTAAAGGAATACCGTTATCGTATTCAGGTGTATGTCGAAGATTGCGTAGGATGCGGCTCATGCACCACAATCTGTCCCGGACATGCGCTTACGATGGTGCCGATGAAATCCCAATTAAAGGAACAGATTCCGTTATTGGAATATATTCAGAAAAATGTATCCGTGAAAGAAGACATCATTTCACGCTTCACAATCAACGGGTCGCAATTCTGTCAGCCGTTGATGCAATTTTCCGGAGCCTGTGCCGGATGTGGAGAGACTCCTTATGTCAAACTGCTCACACAGCTCTTCGGTAAACATATGATTATAGCCAATGCCACCGGATGCAGCTCTATCTGGGGGGCCAATTTCCCAAGCAACGCTTATTGCACAGCCAAAGACGGAAAAGGCCCGGCGTGGGGCAACTCTCTGTTTGAGGACAATGCTGAATATGGCTACGGCATGGCCGTGGCGGTAAGGCACCGGAGAGAAAAAGCGCTTGAAATGGCAAAAGCTGTCGTAGATGACGCGAATTCTGACTCCAAATTAAAAGCGGCGGCTCAGGAGTGGATTAAATCATTCTACGATCCGGAAGCGTCTGAAATTTCGGGCAAAGCTTTAGCCGCTATTTCCCCTGAGTTCACGCCATTTGCCGACGTGCTTGGAAAAAAATCGATATGGGCTATCGGTGGCGACGGATGGGCTTATGACATCGGATTTGCCGGACTTGACCACGTGCTCGCTTCCGGAGAAGACATTAACATACTCGTCATGGATACTGAATGCTACTCTAATACGGGCGGTCAAACCTCGAAAGCGACACCATTGAGCGCGGTCACCAAATATTCCCCTGACGGAAAACGCACGGCACGTAAAGACCTTGGACGTATGATGATAACTTATCCCGATGTATATGTGGCTTCCATTGCAATGGGAGCTAATTATCAACAGACCATAAACGCAATGCGTGAAGCGGAAGCCTATCCGGGGTCCTCTATAATCATCGCCTACTGCCCATGCATTAACCATGGCATACGCAGCGGAATGAGCCATTCAATCGTTGAAGAACGTGATGCGGTAAAATGCGGATACTGGCCTATTTACCGATATAACCCGTCACTCGCCGCCCAAGGTAAAAATCCGATGTCGCTTGATTGTGCGGTTCCGCAGACCGACGGATTCATGAGTTTCATAAACGGAGAAGACCGTTATGCCGATTTAAAAATGATTGATCCAGAAGAAGCGGCAAAGCTACAACCTGCTCTGCAACAGCGTTGTTCGGTGATTCACAACATATTGTCAAAAATATGATAACGACGAATCTTTAAATAGTTCGATTTTTTCAGTGTTTTTGAGTTAAATATTTGGCGCATTCAATAAGTTTTGATACATTTGCGGAGATTTAATACCAAATTTTTTAACTTAAACTCACTTACATGAAAAAATTTTTTACTCTAATGGCGGTTGCCGCTTTCTTAGTCGCCCCCTTTTATGCTGATGCTCAAGACGTTGAATCATGGAATCCTGATAAAACAGAGCCGGAGAACAAGACTGTCGTTCTCCCTTCAATAACTGCGGAATTCCTTGACAACACGTCAAAAGGCTCTACAGCCGGTGCTGGAATTTGGAATTTTACCGGGAACAGTGCATATGTGGCCGCAGACCAAAATGGATGTGAAATCAAATTCACTCCGTCTAAAAACGGCACGCTGAAATTAATCATGGATCAGGATATCGCGGCCAATAAGTCTGTCAATATGTTCTTGAACGGAGATGCTGAAAACAAAATGAACGCTATAGCGGATTATGGAGATAATACTCCCGTTACAGTTATTTCTGGTGTCGAACTTGGGAAGCACGATCCTGCCTTGAATCCAATTCCAGGAAAAACCGGCTCGTTATCATACGATTTGAAGTACGGAACTGTTTACAATTTCTTTGTTGGAGGCACCAAATACAGACTAAGAAGTATGACTTTTACAATCTCGGCTGACCAGTCGGCCGGCATCGAGGATGTGACTGTCGCAGAAGACGAAAACGCTCCGATGTATAATCTTCAAGGTGTTCAGGTTGATGAGAACTACAAAGGTATCGTAATCAAAAATGGTAAAAAATATCTGAACAAATAATCTCAGACTATCAATACGGAAATAGCCGGCCTAAAGGTCGGCTATTTTTGTATATTCCAATTATCAGACTCACGAAGAACTGCTTTTCAGTTCTATCAAAAATGCATTTGCGCATGAGAAGGATTTTCACTACTTTTGCATATAACCTTGAATTGAATCACATATGCGCAAAACAATATTCACCGGAGTCTTTATAGGCTGCTCGCTAACTGCATCGGCGCAAGAATTCAAGCCATATGGCGTAGAACGTGAAATGCCGGCATTCCTAAATGAAATCAAAGCAGAGCTGACCTATCCTATGGCTTGGGGCAACAGTGACATAACCGACTTTGCGACATGGCGCGACAGCGCGCGCCATGTCCTGACAGAAGCAATGCTCGCTCCTCCTCCCCACCCTGATGAATTTAATCCGGAACTCATAGCTGAAGAGAAAAGAGACGGATACACCGCAAAAAAGATAAGGCTCAATATCAGTAAATACACACGTGCCAACGCATTGATGCTGATTCCTGACTCGCCCGGCCCTCATCCCGGAGTGGTGCTGCTGCATGATCACGGCGGCCACTATTTCATCGGCAAAGAAAAGATGATAAGGCCTTTTGACACCGACTCGGCTGTCATCAAAGACGCCGACATGTGGGCTGAACAATGTTACGGCGGCCAATTTGTCGGAGACTATCTCGCCTCCAAAGGATATGCCGTAATATCGGCCGATGCGATTTTCTGGGGAGAACGCGGACGCAAAGAGGGTGTTGACAAGCGCAAACTCGGCGACTTCGCCGGCAACCTCATGGGCCTTGGCCGATGCATGAGCGGCATCATGACCCATGAAGATTCGTATCTGACTGAATTTTTCGCCTCGCTTCCTGAAGTGGACTCCGAACGCGTAGGGTGCATGGGATTCTCCATGGGAGCCTACCGCGCATGGATGCTGTCAGCGTTTACCGACCGCATAAAAGCGGGAGCCGCCGTTTGCTGGATGACAGTGACCGACACCCAGTTTTCATGGGAATACGGGCGCGAGAACGGAGGATATGCCAACACGCTCCCGTCAATACGATTATACATGGACCATCCGCACATAGCGTCAATCGCCTGCCCGAAACCGATGATGTTTTTAAACGGCAAGACCGACAAGCTCTTCCACCCTGCCGGCGTGAAACAATCATTTGACATCATGCATGACGTATGGAAGAGCCAGAACGCCGATGACAGGCTGACTACAATGATATGGGACATGCCACATTATTGCGGCCCGGAAGTGCAGGAAGCGGTGAAAGAATTCCTTGACAAATGGCTGAAATAATCATTTTAATAACCAACTTATATTTATGTTATGAATACGAAAAGATACTGTCTGACACTTGATCTGGTAGATGACCCGGAATTAATCGCCCTTTACAAAAAATATCATTCACCCGAAGGCATATGGCCCGAAATCCCTGAAGGCATAAAATCGGTGGGTATCACAAAAATGGACATATATCTGCTTGGCACACGCCTGTTCATGATTCTCGAAATGCCGGAATCGGTAGACCGCGATGAAGCAATGGCTAAACTCGCCACCTTGCCGCGTCAAGACGAATGGGAAGCCACGGTGGGACGCTGTCAGCTGTGCAACCCCAATGCCACATCATCAGGCAAATGGCAATTGATGGAACAAATATTCACTCTTCCAGAGTAGCAGCCATTTACCGACACAGTACATAAAATCGCCCGGTTATCTTATCGATACACCGGGCGATTTTCCAACATAATCAAAATTATATACCCAATATGCTTTTAAGCCTTTAAAGATGCCGTGCGGCGGCCATAGACCGTCACCACGATGAAACAAATCAACGGGATGATGAACGACACATTCACTGCCGGCATGCCAAACACGCTGCCCATATCGATAATAGAAGCCTGAAGCGGAGGAAGCACCGAACCACCGAGTATAGCCATAATCAATCCTGCAGCACCGAACTTAGCATCTTCGCCCATACCATCGAGAGCAATACCGTATATAGTCGGGAACATCAGCGACATACATCCCGAAACAGCGACAAGGCAATAAAGACCCCATACTCCATTGATGAAAATAACACCCAGCGTAAGCACACCTGCGGCCGTAGCAAGAATCATCAACAACTTTCCGGGATTAAGGTAACGCAACAGGAATGTGCAAATGAAACGTGAACAACAGAAGAAAATCATAGCCGCGATATTATATTTCTGGGAAAGAACCTCGGCAGCCTGTTCACCCATACCCTGCTCCATAAACACGCGTGTGCCATACTGAATAATAAATGTCCAGCACATAATCTGCGCGCCGATATAGAAGAACTGAGCCACAACACCCTCGCGATACCGTTTGATACCGAAAATGCGTTTAAGCGTGGCGGCAAAATGTACATTCTTGACACTATCGCCATTCTTTGGCATCTTGACACATCTGATTACAATAAGCATCGACAGAATGACCAGCCCGATGATTAGATACGGAGTAATCAAAACGTCAAGATCATAATTTTTCACAGCCTCAAACTGTTCCGGCGACAAACTTGCGCGTTCGGCGCTGTCAAGCGGATTCAGACGATTCTGAATGAAATTCATAGCCACATACATGCCTAACAACGACCCCATCGGGTTAAATGACTGGGCGAGATTGAGACGGCGTGTAGCGCTATCCTCGGGCCCCATTGAAAGGATGTAGGGGTTACAACTTGTCTCAAGAATAGAAAGTCCGCAAGTCAGCACAAAATAAGCCAACAAGAACGGGAAATACTCGCCGGTCAATTTTGCCGGAAAAAACAGGAACGCCCCTATGGCATAAAGACCTAATCCAAGGATAACGCCCGCTTTGTAAGAATATTTGCGGATAAAAATAGCCGCAGGAAATGCCATGGCAAAATATCCCCCATAGAACGCCACCTGCACAAGAGCGCCTTCAGCTACGCTCATACGGAAGATTTTAGAGAACGCTTTCACCATAGGATTGGTTATATCATTGGCAAATCCCCAAAGAGCAAAACAGCTGGTAATCAGAATAAACGGAATCAGATAACTGACACCGTTCTTAGTCAATATCGAATCTGGTTTCATAAAAATATGTCACATGGTATAAAAAAGTCCTATAAGGAGTTTTCGTCCTTATAGGACCTCATAAACGGGTTATACAATATTACTTATAAATGGGGCCGTAATTCTTGCATGCTCTGTAATCGGCACCCTCTTTATCCATACCGAACGCATTCCATGCCGACGGACGGAAAATCTTGTCTTCGGGAACATTATGCATGCATACCGGAATACGAAGTATTGAAGCGAGAGTAATCAAGTCGGCTCCAATGTGGCCATAGCTGATGGCTCCATGGTTAGCGCCCCAATTGTTCATTACCGAATAAACATCCTTGAACGGAGCACGGTCACATAAACGGGGAACAAACCAGGTAGTAGGCCAGGTACGGTCGGTACGTTCGTCAAGAATACGGTGAACCTCAGGGTCAAGCTCAACAGTCCAACCTTCAGCAATCTGAAGAACCGGACCAAGACCTTTCACCAAATTAAGGCGCGACATAGTCACAGGCATACCGCCCTTTGACAAGAAGTTGGAAGAGAAACCTCCCCCACGGAAGTAGTCACGGTTGGCGGGACACCAATTGGTGTTCTTTAGCATTTTGTCAACTTCCTCCTCAGTGATTTCCCAGAAAGGCTTCATTGTAGGATTGCCATCGGCATCGGTAGCTTGACCTGTTCCGTCAAGAGTAGTGGCGCCTGAGTTGATAAGATGGATAATACCATTTGAAGCAAGACCGGTAAGTTCTTTACCTGTCACACGTTTAACAGCCTCAGGACTCCAATAAGTGCGGACATCGGAGAAAATCTGAGCGCGGTTGGACAACAAGTGACCGAAGAGCATTGCAACACCGTTGCAAGCGTCATTCTCGGTAGCAAGCACGAAAGCCTCGCGTATACCGTTCCAGTCGAAAGATGTGTTAAGCAGAGATTCAGAGTAGTCTCCGTTAGGATAGAAATCGGTCCATTGACGCTGGCCCTGGAATCCGGCAGCAATAGCATTATGGCCGATAGCCTCTTCCTTGAATCCCAGCTTTTCAAGTTTAGGATTTCCGGTCATCAAATCGCGCATGATGATAGTCATCTTGACGATAAATTCCCAATCCTTATCCTTTTGTTCACGAGTCTTGGTCTTTGCAGGAATGTTCACATCCACGCCTTCCCTTGTCATACAGTTCTTGCGAGTCCATTCCATCGCCTTTTCAAACTCTTCCTTATCATATATGCCTTCAGTCATGCGGCGAATGATTTCGGTAAGATCCACCGACTCGTTACGCATGCCGAGATATTCCTGGAAAAAGTCAGGATTCACGATTGAACCGGCAATACCCATACTTACGCTTCCAAGCGAAAGATAAGACTTTCCGCGCATAGTTGCAACCGCCATAGCAGCACGCGCGAAACGCAAAATCTTTTCTGCCACATCGGCAGGAATCGAATTATCATCCAGATCCTGGACATCATGTCCATATATACCAAATGCAGGAAGTCCTTTCTGCGCATGGGCGGCAAGAACCGCAGCAAGATAAACAGCGCCCGGACGCTCAGTGCCGTTGAATCCCCACACAGCTTTAGGCCAATAAGGATTCATGTCCATCGTCTCCGCGCCATAACACCAGCATGACGTAACCGAGATGGTAGCGCCCACTCCTTCACGTTCAAATTTCTCTGCACAGGCGGCGGTCTCACCAACACGTCCTATAGTACCGTCGGCAATGACACATTCATAAGGAGTCCCGTCACCGTGGCGAAGGTTGGTAGATATAAGTTCTGCCACTGCTTTGGCAAGATTCATTGTCTTCTCTTCAAGGCTTTCGCGGACACCGCCCTGACGACCGTCAATAGTGGGACGAATCCCAATTTTCGGATATTTGCTCATTTCGTTTATATATTAGATTTAGTTGAGTTACGCAAATTTAATGTTTTATTTTAGATTGTCAAACGCATATCGGTCTTGTTTTACGCCATAGGATTAATATTGATATAATCTGACACAATAGTTAAAACAAAAAGAGGCCATGCCACAATCAGCATGGTCTCTTGGAAAGAATCTGGAATTAATGGAAGTCACTATCAATATCCCCAGGAATTGACATCATTGTCAATCATATCGTTTGCATCGATAGCAGCCTGAGGTATCGGCCAAAGGGTTTTAGCTCCGATTATTGCGGCAGCGTTGCCTTTAAGATGTGGATTGTACAGATTGTTGTATTCGATTAGCTTTTGAGTGCGACGGAGATCCATTCGGCGAAATCCGTTTCCAAACATTTCGCAAGCTGCTTCTTTCAAAATATCATCAATCGTGATACCGCTCTTGTCAGCAAGTCCGGCACGTTTACGAAGAGCGTTAAGACGTGCGTCGGCTGTTCCTGACTGACCGTCTTTAAGATACGCTTCGGCTGCCACAAGGAATATTTCGGGGAGAGTGATCACATGCACATCACGGAAGCTGACACCTGATTTATACATCGCGGTCTTGCTGTCATCAAACTTACGGCAAGGATGAACCGCCCAAGCTCTTGACTGCACCACGTCATGGTCGTCAAAGTCATATTTGGCCACCACACCGGTAGTTGACTCGGCCATATCATCGCGGTATATCTTCCATGGCTCAATAACGGCCGTCTTGTCATTCATCGGAATCACGAATGTCATAGCACGATTCACAGGATCCTGCGCTCTCCATGCCGCAATCTGCTCCGGAGAAGATTCCCAATAGGCCGGATAATACACACCAACCGGTTTACCCTGGGCTTTGTTGCCATTTTTATACCATCCGAAATAGTCGCCTTTCGGCGCGCTCACTCCGAATTTTTCCGCATTAGGGTCGTTAGGATCCCAAGTATCCTCAACCAGCAATTCCTGAAGGAATGTTACAGAATAACGTTTGTCGCCAGGCTCAAAACATTTCAATGCGTGAAGATTAGGGGTAAAATCGGAAGAACCATTCTTCATACCTTCTTCCTGTCCGCCATAGTAACCACAGAAATAGGTCTGCCAGCTGTTGCCTTTCGACTTGTCATGAGTAGCATCGTAACTGTATTCAATGTCAAAGATGAACTCTGCATCATCGTCTCCGGAATAATCAGCCGCCCACAAATCGGCGAAGTCAGCAGTAAGAAGCCGTCCG
>CAZYXN010000050.1:0-18502 GCA_964651105.1 uncultured Muribaculum sp.
AGACGCCTGAAGTTTTCAAGCCATGCGAATGTTCTCTCAACGACCCATCTTTTCTTGGCCGGGACAAACTTACCGGAGTAATTGGAATGGGTGATTTCAACGTCAATCCCGAAATCATGCTTTGCTGATTCAATGAAATTCCCGCGATATCCCCTATCCGCATATATGCGTCTTATCCAGGGGAAAGCCACAACAAGCATCGCCACAAGAGCGTATGCCGTTTTGGAGTCATGGATGTTCGCGGGGGTTGGGTATGCCTCCAGGACATCGCCGTCCTTGTCGGTTATTATATTGCGTTTCACGCCTTTGACTTTCTTATTGCCGTCTATCCCTTTCTGGGAACGGGGCAACGCGGAACGGGAACTTTCACTGTCGATAGCCCCGATTGTAGGCTGGGCGAATTCGCCTCTGCTGACCCTTACCTGCTCTACAAGACTGTCCTCAATTTCCGAAAACGCATCCATTGCTCCCCAACGACGGAAATAGTAATACACAGTCTGCCACTTGGGATATTCCGTAGGCAGCAACCGCCACTGGCAACCGCTCACATCTATGTATATTATAGCGTCAAGCATGAGAAAGAAATCATATTTGCGGTGCCAATTCTCATTGAGAATTGTTCCTTTTATATACTCCTTCTGAGCATCGGTCAAATCGGTCAGATACATAATTCTTTGAGTTTGTTTTTCTTTGTTCAATTATTTAAACAATAGTCAAAGTATAAGTGCCTGAGCATTCGATTGATGCTCATTTTTCATTCACATTTGTTTTTAAACAAGCTCTTAATTTGCACCGCACTCATAGGAATCCAACAAAACTTAGACATAGCCGTTAAACATATCATATCGATCCTGCTGATTTTACCGCAAAAAGATGTTTTATTCCCAAAGAGAAGAGATTGTCATTTGGTAAATGGGATCTGTCGCAGGAAGCCACCACACGATATGTTTCGTTCAGTGAAGGTGACACCGGAGCGACTCTGACAGAGACCTACAGTTATGAAATGATCAGGACTTCGACTAAAAAAGTTAGCGGAGGAATTAAATACGGACTTGGCCTTGAGGATATAAACGCCAATGGCGAGGTAAATGTCGAGGGCACCGATTCCAACACACGCAGAGAGACAAAGCAATTCACCATTACCCGCACAGATGGCGATGACCAGTTGGGTCATGTCAGAATCTATTTCTATGACCCTATAATTGAAAGCCGCAACGGTTCTCAATATAATGTCAGGACTTACACAACCGGTATTGTTACATTTGGAGTGTCAGCGGAATAATCCGAATAATCCGGGACAGTGACTTCTGATGACAAGAGGACCGCACAGAATTATTGATTGAATTATGCGTCGGCTCATCTGTATTTTTGTATATTTGTGCTAATAAATGTTTTTATTTATGAAACTTAGAAATCTATTGTTTACTATTGGTTTGATGATGTCATCAATGTCAGTTTCGGCTCGGTGCCATTACAACCTCGTAGGCATTTCGGCCAATCAGTTGCATTTTACTGCTAAAGACAGTTATGATGATGAGGATTCAGGAAGTATGTTTGGTTTCGGAGTGCATTATCTACACGGATTCCCGTTGATGCAGAATCAGCCTCTGTATCTTGAAACGGGCGGCTCGATGAAATTTATGTTCTATACCGACCATTTGACCGGAAGTGTCCCTTTGCCCGACGGATCTTATGAGCCTGACGGGGAATTTCGTCAGCGCATTCAGATGGTGACTCTGTCAGTGCCTGTCAATGTGGCTTATAAATATGACATCAATGACCGTTGGTCGATAACACCGTTTATAGGTATTGATGTGAAAGCCCATCTTTCCGGCTGGATAACGGATATTACCGAGAGTTCCGTGATGTGGGCAATCTGTTTGACCGCAAGGATATGGATGATCTTGAATGGCATCGTTTCCAGCTCGGTTGGAATGTAGGTTTGCGGGCTGCTTACCGTCATTTCTCTGTGGCTGGTTCTTTCGGCACTGATTTTGTGCGCCTGAGCAACCATTATGACAACACGATGAGCAATCAGAATATAGCTGTGACCTTCGGCTATTCATTCTGATAACAGAGATATTTAAAATCAAAGGGGACGGCATGAATGCCGTCCCCTTTGATTTTAAATATGGATAATCGATTCTATATTACTGCATGCGGCGGAGTCCTTCCCAACGTACATTCCATTTTCCGTCTTTCGGGAATCCGGGGTTTCTTACATCGTTGCTTCCGTCCCAGCCGGCACACATCATTGCGATCGCGTCAAGGAAACTTCCGTTGCCGGGAAGGTAAAGACGCAGACGTTTGGGTTCCTGGAAATTGTGTCCGCTGACGAGGTAGGTGTTTTTGCCTTTGTCAATCAGTAGCGCTTCAAGAGCGGTTTCTGGTTCGCCAAGACGGGCTGCCGCCATTGCTATCATGCCGTAGTCCCAGCCCCAGGTGGTGTCCCAGTTCCAGTTTTCCATAACCCAGTCGAGAGTCTTTTTCATGACTTCCGGATTGTAAAGCGGAGATGCGGGCAGAAGGCCGCATGCACCCAGAACGGCCGGATGATCGCTGCGTGACTTGAGGTTGAAATCCTCTTCCGAGATGTTGGCTTTGCCTGCAAGCTCGGCTGAAACATACGGATCAAATTTTTTCGACTTTGACTTCTTGTCAAATGGTTTCAACGGTTCTCCGGCAGTGTATATGCCATCTTTTTCGGTAAGGGGGGCAAGGCGTTCGATAATTACATCCCATTCTGCATTACGGTCAAGGCCGCGACGTTCACGCCAGTTCTGAGCCGTGTTAAGGGCATAGTACCAATAAGCCTGTTCAAACGGATGGTTGAATGAGAAATCCTTTGACATCGATTCCTGCATTGCGGTCTGTCCGTAAAGTTTGATGTCGCCTTTTTTGTTCTTGGGAGCGCATTTCTGGGCGAAATCAGCCATGAACTCAGCTGTGTCTTCTACTCCCTGCGCGTATTTGTCGAGAGTCTCTTTCGACGGGTTGGCGCGGTACAGCTCTTCTGCCATGTATATGTAGTGGGGCTGTTGCCAGGTAAGGAATGAACCTGTGTTGGACGGAGCTTCTCCGGCATCGGGATCAGTCATCTTCATCCATCTTACCCCCTTGAAGCCTTGGCGTTCCGCGATTTTCTTCGCTTCCGGATAAGCTGTGTCATTATACCAGTCCATGATTTTTTCAAGTACTTCCGGACGATTCCAGAGCGCGAAATCAATCATGTGCCACCATGTCATTTCAAGATGGGGACGTCCAAACCATGAGTTGTAGGTCAATCCGGTCTCCTGGGGAGGGGTTGTGTTGGTGCAGTTGATTTGGGTAAGATATTGTGAAAGTATTGTGCGGCGTTCAAGTTCGGGAGCGCGTTCGTCGGTACACTCGCCGAAATCCACGATGGCTCCTTTTTTCCACCATCCCGACCAGTTTTTCATTATTGCTTTAAGAGCCTGGTCATAGGAGTATGAGAGATCGCCTTTCACCGGTTTGTTTTCTGCGAATTCAGCAGAGAATGAAAGCAGGTCATCATCGGTTGAAAGGGTGAAGTAATGGTCTCCGGCCTGTGCGAGTTTCGCGTTGCCTTCCCATTGGATGAAGATGTAATATTTGGTGCCGTCGATAGTGCGTTCGATTGTTGCCGAGCGGTTGTCGGAATTGACGATGACACTCTTGTGAAAATCACCCTTGCTCCAGTCGTTTGCGTCGTCAGCGTGTTTGCCGGTCGGATATGAGAATTTGAATGTCACCTGCGCTCCCTTGGATGCGAGCAACGGAGTCTTGATGCGTGAGAATAGACAGTCTTTGTTGCCCATCACGCCGGTAGTTACTTCGACCGGCTTGCCGTCGGCCGTGAATTTTGATTCGATTATGCCGTCCCAGAGTTTCAGTTCCTGATTGATGTCGGTAAGCTTTTCGATTGGAATTATGTTGCCTGAACCGTCACGCAATTCCAGTCCGATAGTGCCGAGATTGAGGCGGTGAGGATTTACGCGGAAATATTCAGTCGCGTCTTTGTTGTGTCCCTCTGTCTTGTACTCTACGGCATATACGCTGGGATGTCCGTGGAGATTAAATGATTTTTCAGTATCGGCATGGGTGACACCCTTGTCATTGGCAAATGAATGCCAGCCCCAGTCGGACATAGTGTTCAAGGGAACCCCGTCAACGTAATAAGCCGGATAGCTCTGGAGGCCGGTTACATCCACTGTCGCTGCCATGTGTCCGTTTCCTACCGATAATGATGACAACGGATTGGCGGCGTTGACTTTGGGATTGTTGCGGCTTACTACAGCCTGACGGTCGATGGGCTGATTGACATTTTCGGTGTTGTAGCCGAGATCTTCCATCTCGAGAGATGCCCAGATGAACGGGCCGATGCCTTTGGCGTCGTTGTCGCGGATTGGTTCGCTGAGGTAATACTCGTAAGAACCGTCACGGCGTTTGTTCTCTTTTACTTTTGGAGCGGCTTTCAGCACTGAGGGGCTGAGACCCGGGCCAAGGCCTGCAACCGCGCAGCAGTTGGTGAGAGAAATGGTGCTGTCGGGATTGACCTTTATGAAATTATTGAGAATGCCTCGATAGGCCTTTATGCCTGCATCACGGTATTTTTCGCCGAGATAACCTTTGCGGTAAGCTTTCAGCAGTGAATAGGCGAACATTGAGGATGCGGTCGATTCAAGATAATTGCCTTCACGTTTCGGGCTGTCCATTACCTGATACCATACGCCCGAATTCTTATCCTGCCATTTGATCACTGCGTCAAGGTCTTTGCGGAGAAGGTCTATTACCTCGCCGCGACGCGGATGATCTTCGGGCAGAGCGTCAAGCAGCTCGATGAGAGCCATAGTGTACCATCCCTGAGCGCGTCCCCAGCAATGTTGGGAGAGTCCTGTCTTTTTGTCTGACCAGAACATGTCGTGGTTCTCGTCCCAGGCATGGCGGTTAAGTCCGGTCTCTGGATCGAGGGTGCGTTCGTAAGTTTTTTTCACCTGGTCGATCGCATCGTTATATATCGCCTCGGCCTCCTCTTTTGGCAGAATCATTCCTGCTGTGAGAGTGGAGTAGGGAAGTCCCATGAAAATACCGTCAAGCCACACTTGATAGGAGTAGATGGCTTTATGCCAATATACGCCTTCCTTGGTGCGGGGCTGGTCTTTCATCTGCTTCATGAGAGTCTTCATAGCGATGAGATTCTTCTCTTCGGGGAAGTGCTGATACATGCGTGACACAAAGTGTCCGGTACGGATGTTGTCAAGATTGTAGTCTTCAAGATTATACCGCTTGATTTCTCCCTTTTCGTTGATCATTGTGTCGGTATACAGCTTGCAATAGTCTTTTATGTGCTCGCCTCCGTATTTGAGGTATGTGTCAAGCATAGCTTCAAGCTCGATTCCCATCACGTAGCTCCATTTAGGACGTGTGGAGAAGTCAAGCATGTAGCTGAGGGGCTGACGCTTCATTTCTGATTCTGTCATCCACTGGCTGTAATTCTTGTAGGGCTTTTCTGTAAGGCAGAGACCGCCGTTGACATAGTAGTTTTTGAAATTGATGTCGCGGGTAAGTCCCGAGATATAGTTGCCGTCGGCCACATTGTTGAAGCGGCAGTTGACAACATTGATGTCATACACGTTTGTGCATGTGTCGAGGGCTATGATCTGGACTCCGTATTTACTCTTCTCGCAAGTCACATTTTCAAGATTCACATTGCGGACGATTGGAAGATATCCGCGACAGCATATTTCGTTATGCTCGTAGTCGAGATTGATTTTCAATACCGATTCTCCGCACTGGCCTACAGTGATGTTGCGGGCATTGATGTTTTCAATAACGCCACCTCGGCAAGTATTGGTCTTTATACGCACCACACGGTCAAGGTTGGGGCTGTCCATTTTGTTGTTTTCGGCATATACGTTGCGGCATCCTCCGGAAATTTCACTTCCGATAACCACGCCTCCATGGCCGTTCTGCATCTCGCAGTTGCGGATGATGATATTTTCGCTTGGACGTTCCCAAAGACGACCGTCATTGTTACGTCCGCTCTTGATGGCGATACAGTCGTCGCCGGTATTGAAGAAGCAGTTTTCAATCAATACTCCGTCACATGATTCGGGATCGCAGCCGTCTCCGTTAGGGCCGTCATTGTTGATGTGAACGCCTCTGACGACGACATTTTTTGACAATAACGGATGTATCACCCAGAACGGTGAACGAAGAAGGGTGACGTTTTCAATAAGTATGCCGTCGCACTGGTTAAAGTTGATCAACTGTGGGCGAAGACCGTCTTCCGGGCCGAAACGGCGCTCATCCATGTCTACGCCGTCTTCTGCCATCTTCAACAGACGGGCGCGGCTGCCGTTGCGCTGGCTGATTACGCCCTCTTTCCATCCATAGTGGGCGGCTCCGCACCATTTCCACCATGTTTCGTTTGTGCCGCCTCCATCGATGGTTCCTTCGCCGGTGATTGCGACGTCAGTTGCCTGGTATGCATAAATGCATGGCGAGAGGTTCCAGCAGTCGATGCCTTCCCAACGGGTGGGAACGATAGGATAAAGTTCGGGTTGGAACACAAACTGCAGTTTCGCGCCTTTTTCAACCACGAGATTTACATGGCTCTTCATTGTGATGGCTCCGGTGTTGAATGTTCCGGCTGGAACAATGACTTTACCGCCGCCTTTTTTTGAACAGGCCTCAATCGCTTTGTTTATTGCCTTTTGGTTTTTTTCGGCAGTAGCGTTGACACTCGCCCCATACTTGGTGATGGGAAACTCTTTGGCTGCGAATTTTGGCTCACGGATACTCTGTTCGATGCGCTTGTATTCGGTGTCTGACCAATAGTCGCCACGCACTGCAAGCGGCAAGAGCATTAGAAACACTAATAGATTTAAGACTTTCATAAAAAGAATTACTGATATTGCTGTCTCCCAATACCAATTGGTCGATATTGAGAGACATGAATTAAAAATAAATTCGGTATAGAAGGTTAAACAATAATTTATGCTTTGACTTTTCAAAGCTTCCTACAAATTTACGCAAAAACCTTTAATTGGCAGTTATATTGTGCTATAATATCTTTATAAAAGCCTTAAATTTCTGTAATAAGTGCCTTTATGTGTCGTGGAAGCCAGGGTGGGATTGATTTAAAGCTCTATTGGCAATTTGTTTTCCGCATCGTATTTGTCGGCCCATTCTGAATAGATGCTGTATATTTCTCCAGGTCGGTCGTCATACCAGCTGTAGCCAGTGCGTCGTTCGATGCCTATCTCTTCAAGGTTGCGGCGCGGTATTCCGTCGCGGTCACAGAAGAATGGACGGCATTCCGTGAGGTCGTAATAACGGGCCCATATTGGTTTTGCGGTGTCGTCTTTTATAAGACGTGCGCTGAATGCTTTTCCGTCTTTGCCAAAAAGACGTTCGTATCTCATGCCTGTGATTTTGTTTCGGTCAAGCCATTTCATTCCTCCGTGGACTGCTTTTTTTATTCTGTCGTTCGGATTAGGAAGTGTCATGAGAAATTTTAGAAGGTTCGCGCTTTCGAGCGACGTGTAACTTGGCAGTTCATAGGCGCGTGCCTTTGCCGGAGCATAGGTCTCATGGTCATGTTGTTGGCACCATACGGTTGGTTCGCCGTCGGTTACTATCTGTGTGGCTAAAATCACTTCGACCGCTTTGTCTACTGAACGTTGCAGCTTTTCGAGCGTTTCATTGTCTACAAGGTCGTTGTAAGGGCTCTTGCCTGCAAGTATGTCCTGAAACAGGGATAGCGTGTTGTACATCGCGTCGTCGTTATACGTGATGTGGATTTGATATCCTTTCGGATTTGGCCAAAATTGTGGCCAGCCTCCGTTTTCATATTGTCCTGAAAGAAGAAATTCAAGTCCGTTTTTTATCGCTTCCCGATATCGTGCGTCCGGTGTCACACTGTTCAATCGTGCGAGAAATCTCATTTCCATTGTTGTCGCAAAGTTGTCGATTGTAGAGTCGTCCTTTTTCGACTTGTCGCCAATTACTTTTGCGACATCTTCAGGCGACATGGCCGATACGAGGTCGGTATTTTTGGGCCAGCCGCCGGTGCAGCGTTGATATATGAGGATTCTTGCTCCGATTTGTCTGGCGATATCGGTTTTGAAAAATTCCGGATTGGTAGTTTTTAAATACTTGTGTCGCTTGGCCTGAACACTGAGAGAGGATAAAAGCAATGCGCATGATGATAACATGGTAGTGATGACGGCTACTTTCATGGCTATGGTATTTGAATTAAAAAAAAATTGGGAACGCACTGAAAGCGTTCCCATTGAGAGGTCCCTAGCAGATTCGAACTGCTGTAAACGGTTTTGCAGACCGGTGCCTAACCACTCGGCCAAGGAACCTTGATTCGTGGTTTTACGGCTGCAAAGTTACAATCAAATTTTGAATTATGCAATACCTTGGTTGAAATTTGCTTCAAAAATCTTATTTCTCTTGCTGCAGTTGCTTGTCCATTGCGGCGGCCGCACGTCTTCCGTCGCCCATTGCGAGAATTACCGTCGCTCCTCCGCGCACTATGTCTCCTCCGGCATAAATATCGTTTACTGAGGATTGTAGGGTTTCATCGTTTACAATGATTGTGCCTCGTTTTGAGATTTCGAGCTGCTTGATAGCTTCCGGGATGAGTGGGTTAGGCGAGACACCTACACTTACAATGACTAAATCTACCGGAACATCGATTATTGCGCCCTCTATGGCGACCGGTGACCGTCGCCCTGATTCGTCAGGTTCTCCTAACTCCATTTTCTGAAGACGCATGCAGTTCACACGGCCTTTTTCGTCGGCGGTATATTCAATAGGGTTGTGGAGAGTCATGAATTCCACGCCTTCTTGTTTGGCATGCTTTATCTCTTCCACACGCGCCGGCATTTCGGCTTCGCTTCGGCGATATATGATCATTGCTTTTTCAGCGCCCATGCGTCTTGCTGTGCGTACTGCGTCCATAGCGGTGTTTCCTCCGCCTATCACCGCCACATTCTTTCCACGCAACACCGGAGTATCATAACCCGGCCGTCCTGCTCCCATGAGATTGATGCGTGTAAGATATTCATTGCATGACATCACTCCTATATAGTTCTCACCGGGAATTCCCATAAAGCGCGGGAGTCCTGCTCCTGATGCCACAAATATGCCTTTGAAGTCCATTCCGTGGAGGTCGTCATAGCTTAACGTCTTGCCTACGATGCAGTCTTTCACAAATTTTACGCCAAGTGCGGCAAGAGAGTTGATTTCTTCGTCTACTACTGAATTTGGCAAACGGAATTCGGGAATACCGTATTTCAGAACGCCCCCTATCTCGTGCAACGCCTCAAATACGGTTACGTCATATCCTCGGTTAGCCATGTCGCCGGCAAATGACAGTCCGGCCGGTCCGGAGCCGACTACGGCTATCTGTATTCCGTTGGGTGAGGCCGGAACGGATACGGTCGGTTCGTGTGAGAGTCGGGCGAAGTCTGCGGCAAAACGTTCAAGATATCCGATAGCCACCGGCTCCTTCTTCATTTTGTGATATATGCAGCGTGATTCGCACTGTTTTTCTTGTGGGCAAACGCGTCCGCACACGGCAGGCAGCGCGCTGGTCTTTTTAAGCACTGCGGCGGCCATTGCAAATTCTTTGCGTTGTATGTTTTTAATAAATCCGGGGATGTCAATGCTGACAGGACAGCCGTTTACACATTGCGGGTCAGGGCAGTCCATGCAGCGTGAGGCTTCTACCACTGCGGCTTCTGCAGAGAGACCCTGATTGACCTCCTCGTTGCATGTGATACGATATGCCGGATCCAGTTCAGGCATTTTGACACGAGGTATTGACGTGCGTTCTTTGGCTGTCATGGCGTTGCGAAGTCCTTCGCGCCATGCGTCGTTGCGTGATGAGTCGGTTGTGATATTATTCATAATCTGTTTTTCCATGTTAATTATAGGAGCGTAAACGCATCATCATTTCATCAAAATCCACCTGGTGGGCGTCAAACTCAGGGCCGTCGATACATACGAATTTGGTCTTGCCGTTCACCGTCACGCGGCATGCTCCGCACATGCCTGTGCCGTCGACCATAATTGTGTTTAGTGAGCACATGGTTGGGATGTCATATTTTTTTGTCAGCAACGACACGAATTTCATCATCACTGCCGGTCCTATGGTTACGACCATATCTACTTTTTCCCGGTTGATCACGCTTTCTACGCCATTTGTTACAAGACCTTTGTTGCCGTATGAGCCGTCGTCGGTCATGATGATGAGTTCGTCGGAATATTCGGCAACCTGTTTTTCAAGAATGATAAGTTCCTTGGTGCGTGCTGCAAGCACTGAAATGACTTTATTGCCTGCCATTTTGAGCGCTTTTATAATAGGTAGCAATGGAGCGACTCCGACACCTCCGCCACAGCATACGACTGTGCCGAAATTTTCTATATGTGTCGCTTTCCCGAGCGGGCCTACGACATCAGTAAGATATTCTCCAGGATTTAAAGCGCAGATTTTTGCCGATGATTCGCCTACGTTCTGCACCACAAGAGTGATGGTTCCTTGATCGGTGTCGGCATCGGCTATTGTCAATGGAATTCTTTCTCCATGTTCACACGCGCGTACTATGACAAAGTGTCCCGGCTTTCGTGACAGGGCTATCGATGGGGCTTCTACTACAAGCTTCACCACTTTTTCTGAAAAATGTTCCTTCTCAAGAATCTTGTTCATGAAGACTAATGTATAATGATTGATATTTATTTTACTGGCAAAGGTAAATAAAATTATTTATACAATTAATAGAAAAGAAAGCTATATGATTGGAATTTTGGCAGAATGAATAATATTTAAAGCTTAAAATACAAAATCGATAGAATTTTGTCCGGATTCTGAGGATAATATGTCGATTAATGCCATGGAGGCGCTTATCAAAAAGAAATGCGGAGAAAGGCAAAGTAAAATTGGGAATGGTGGTTAATATCACGGAAATATTTACTAAATTTGCACAAATAAAGTAATTAAGACTGCTATGCTTGAAAAAATAGAGAGCCTGAGGGCGGAAATAGAAAATCTGTCAGCATCTACATCCCAGGAAGTTGAAGCCCTGCGCATCAAATATCTTAGTAAGAAAGGTGAGATTTCTGTATTGATGAATGATTTCCGTGCTCTTTCAGGCGATGAAAAGCGGACGCTTGGCGCTCCGTTGAATAAATTGAAGGATCTCGCTACGGAAAAAATCGCGTCTTTGCGGGAATCATTGGAAAACAAAGAGGTGGATGCTGCTGAATTCGATATGACTCGTTCTGCCTCACCGATGAGATTGGGAACAAGACACCCGCTTTCTATTGTCAGAAATGAGATTGTGTCGATTTTTTCACGTCTTGGTTTCTCCATAGCCGAAGGCCCTGAGATTGAGGATGACTGGCATGTTTTCTCTTCGTTGAATTTCGCTCCTGACCATCCCGCGCGTGATATGCAGGACACATTCTTTATTCAGCGGAATCCGGATGTTCTGTTGCGTACTCATACATCGAGCGTTCAGTCACGTGTGATGGAAAAGACTCAGCCGCCTATTCGCATCATTTGTCCGGGACGTGTTTATCGTAATGAGGCCATATCGGCGCGCGCCCACTGCTTTTTCCATCAAGTGGAAGCTTTATATGTGAATGAGAATGTGTCGTTTGCCGATTTGAAGCAGACTCTGTTGTATTTTGCCCGCGAAATGTTTGGTCCGGAGACAAAGATTCGTCTTCGTCCGAGTTATTTCCCGTTTACCGAGCCATCGGCTGAGATGGATATTTCATGTAACCTTTGCGGAGGTAAAGGTTGTTCATTTTGTAAGCACACGGGATGGGTGGAAATTCTCGGATGCGGTATGGTCGATCCCAATGTGCTCGATGCGTGCGGCATAGATTCAAAAAAATATTCCGGATTTGCATTGGGCATGGGGGTTGAGCGTATCACTAATCTGAAATATCAGGTCAAGGATTTGAGGATGTTCTCTGAAAATGATACTCGGTTCTTGCGTGAATTTACAGCCGCTCACTAAATTGCAGGTCAATGACCACAAAAGAAAGATATGCAAGGGTGATTGAATGGTTTCAGGCGTCGATGCCTGTTGCCGAGACGGAATTGCATTACGACAATCCGTTTCACCTGCTTTTGGCTGTGATTTTATCGGCTCAGTGTACCGATAAACGGATCAATATGGTCACACCGGCGCTTTTTGCTGCATATCCAACTCCGGAGTCTTTGGCTGTCGCCCCTCCTGAAGAAGTCTTCGAGTATATAAAGTCAGTAAGTTATCCCAACAATAAAACCAAGTCGATAATCGGTGCCGCCAAAGCTCTTGTTGAAGAGTTTGGTGGTGAAATGCCATCTGATATCGACAATCTGATGAAATTGCCGGGAGTCGGTCGTAAGACCGCCAATGTCATGCTTTCGGTGGTGTGGAATAAGGCCGCCATGGCGGTTGACACCCACGTGTTCCGTGTCAGTGAGAGGATTGGACTCACTACCGGCAGCAAAAATTCGTTGCAGACTGAGAAAACATTGTGTGCTAATATCCCTGAGGATATTATTCCGGTAGCTCATCATTGGCTTATATTGCATGGCCGTTATGTGTGTAAAGCCCGTCGCCCCGACTGCCTTAATTGTGGTCTGACCAATGTTTGCCGTTATTTCCAGCGGGAAAACAAGTAAAAAACAACAATGGATGATGTCGAATTAACATTCCTGTTTATTACAGAAGTCATTGGAACGATTGCGGCTGCCATAAGCGGTATTCGTATGGCTGCGGCAAAACATTTTGATTGGTTCGGAGCCTATACGGTAGGGCTGATGACTGCAATCGGCGGAGGTACAGTCCGTGATGTCCTGTTGGATATTCCGGTATTCTGGATGCAGACATGGTGGTATCTTGCGGTTACTGGACTGTCACTTATTGTGGTGATAATGTTCCGCAATGTATTGGTAAAGACCCGTATATTGTTTATATTCGATTCGATAGGGCTTGCTCTGTTTGTCGTGATTGGGATTCAGAAAACTCTTGCGATAGATTATCCGTTTTGGGTTGCGATTGTGATGGGTATAACCACGGGCGCCATAGGAGGTGTGATTCGTGACATTCTTCTTAACAACGAGCCGCTGCTGTTTCAGAAAGACATATATGCGACCGCATGTCTTGCCGGCGGTCTTGTCTACTGGTTATTGTATGCGTTGGGTGCGTCCTCTATGGCACAGGGTCTTGCATGTGCCGCTACCGTAATTGTGATACGCATACTTGCCGTTAAATATGGATGGTCATTGCCATTGCTTGTGAACGATATAAAATCCGATTTAGATGAGTGAATTATTTGACAATCTGAAATCCCGCCAGTCTATATGGCAATTTGTGAAATATGCTTGTGTAGGCGTGATGAATACTATTGTCACTCTATGCGTGATTTTTGTATGCAAGTCAGCCCTTGGAGTGAACCCGCTGGTATCTAACGCCATAGGTTATGTGTGTGGAGTTGTCAACTCGTTTTTGTGGAATAAGAATTGGGTATTTAAGACATCAGGACGTTATGCTTCTGAAGCGATAAAGTTTATTGCGGGATTCTTCATCTGCTATGGAATACAGTTGTTGACAGTGTGGCTGTTGAGTTATAAGACCCTGCTTAAAGATTTTGAATTCAATATGTGGATAGTGACTCTTTCCGGTTATGGAGTCGCCACGCTTATAGGAAATGTGGTCTATACTTTGACCAACTATATATATAACAAGATTGTCACTTTCCGAGTATAGCTGTTTCAACTTCCTTGTCTGATTGAGATTTCTTTCCAAAAAATTTGTCAACAATCAAGGCGATAAATCCATCGCCGGTGACATTACATGCGGTTCCGAAGCTGTCCATGGCGATGTATAAGGCTATCATCAGCGCCTGATCCTGTTCATTGAAGCCCAGCATTGATCCGAGCAGTCCGAGCGAAGCCATGATTGCACCTCCGGGAATACCGGGAGCGGCGATTATAGTGATGGCAAGCATTGCGATAAATCCGGCAAACATGGAAACACTGTAAGGCATTCCTTGCATTATCATAAGCGCTAGGGCGCACATGACTATCTTCAGTGTACTTCCAGACATATGGATTGTCGCGCATAGCGGAATTACGAATCCGGCGATTTCCTCGCTTACGCCCATTTTGATGGCTTGACGTAATGTCACCGGAATCGTGGCGGCCGACGATTGTGTGCCGAGAGCCGTAAAATATGTCGGAAGCATTGTTACGAGAAGTTTAAGCGGGTTCCGCCGTACAAACAGGGCGGCGATACAGTATTGCAGGATTAATATCACAGCGGCCATCAGGAAAATTATGCCTATTATTTTCAGGAAGGCCATAAGCACGCTTGCCACTTGGCCGGATATTGTCATATTCATGAATATGCCGAAAATGTATAACGGCAACAATGGGATGATGACGGTGCGGATTGTAGCTGCCACGATGTCGCGAAACTCTTCAAATCCGTGCTTAAGCGCCGTTCCCTTGCTGTAGGCTATGCCGATGCCGGTCATAAATGCAAGAACAAGAGCTGTCATGACTCCGAACATTGCCGGTATTGTCACGGTAAAGTATGGCTCGATATCATTTCCTGATGCGAATTGAGTGTCGAGTGAACGTGGAGTTATGAGAGACGGGAATGTGGCTTCTGCGGCAAAATAAGACAAAAGGCCGGAGCATACAGTTGCGACATAAGCGATTCCTGCCGTCAATAATAATACTTTTCCTGCTCGATTGCCTATTTCAGCAATTGCCGGAGTGACAAATCCTACGATAATCAATGGCACAAGAAAACCAAGTAATTGACTGAACAGCCCGTTGAACGTCATAAAAATACGCGCGCACCACATCGGCATCACATATCCCACGGCAATTCCAAGCACGATGGCAATCAGTATCTGTGCAAGCAATCCTATTTTAAATCGTTTTTTCTCCATAAATTCCATCTATAGTATTGCAAAGATACGGATAATAATCGGCATGCCTTTTCTTTTGGCAGAATAAATATGAATATTAAAAAGATAGTTTTTCACAGATATAACCGATTCGGTTAAATCCAATGAACCTGCAAATTGTTTCAGTAAATCTGCCATATTTGCGATATAAAAAGTTGAATAACAGATAACCGACGCGTTGATGTTTTGGCATCCTTCGAAAAATATTTTTTACAGAATAAATATTTCGGTAGATTTCCAAATATCCATTTTTTAATTGGGCGGAAGTCATTTTCAATGGTCTGTATACAACTTCAGATGTAGTGTATTTCTTTTGGTCAAACGATGTTATACGCTGTTCATTCAAAAGCCGGATATATTGTGCGGTTCCGGGATACGGTGTAAGTATATGTGATGTTATTGTCTCGATTTTGTTTGATATTATCCAATTAAAGGTTTTTTGGAAAGTTGTTTCATCGTCATCATCAAGTCCGAATACAAAACTTGCATTAATCATGATTCCGCGTTTGTGAATCTCGGAAACAAGATGTTCATACCGAAATGTATTGTTTTGCTTTTTGTTAGCCGACTTTATTGAATTTTCATTCAAACTCTCAAAGCCGATAAAGAGGCCTTGACATCCGCTTTCTTTCATTAAATCAAGCATTCCCGGGATTTCTGTAATATTAGCTGATACAGCAGCGTTCCATTTGAGTTTCATTGGAATAATTCGATGTAGAAATTCTACAGTCCACTGAGGATTGCCTATAAAATTGTCATCAATAAACATTATGTGTTTACGATTAAGAGTCTTGATGTCTGCTATTACATCCTCTATATTACGGTTGACATATGAATTACGGATATTCAAAACGCTATTATAACAGAATTCACACTTGAATGGACATCCGCGACTGGCGCTAATAATATTTACATAAAGATATTTGCGATGGTTAATCAAGTCGTAGGCTGGAGAAAGAATTTCGTTTGGTGAAATTGAGGTGCATGAATACGTTGATTTCAGATGTCCGGATTTAAAATCTTCAATGATGCGAGGCCATGTCCCTTCTGCAAAACCGATACAAAGAACATCAAAAAACGGACTGGCAGAGTCGGGATGTGATGTGATTTGAATTCCTCCGGCAACTACCGGAATTCCACGTTTACGATATTCATGGGATATTTCCGCTGCTCGGGGTAAAGTATCTACGGTAACGGTGATTCCAACGAGATCGGTATTTACGTTATAATCAATTTTGTCTCCGACATTCTCATTTATGATGTCGATATCATTATTTAGACGTATGCATTGGGCTACTGTAAGAAGTCCCAAAGAGGGCGCCATTCTGGTTTTTAGTTTGGTATCCATCGGGCGCATCTGCATCAGAGGTTGTATCAGTGTTATTTTCATTTCCTCAGTATTTTTATAACTGACGTTGTAAATTTACAATAAATTATGGGATGTGTTGTGATTAGTGACAACTAAAAGTAAGCATTGTCGATTGGAATTATTTTAGTTTTTAAGTTATCGACACTATTGAGATATTAAAGGTTTGTAATAGTTTTTAACAATCGGGACTGGCCATTGTGAAGTTGTCCATATTTTTAAGGTATTGTTTTGGGCTGTTAGGGGAAATTATCTATTAGGTTTTGCAAGCAGTTTCAATCAATTTATTTTTGCATTGAAAATAAGTTATTTTTTGCATTGTAAAAACTGTTACAGATGAAGAGGATTGTATTAGTATCATCGGTTCTTATGGGCTGTTCGATATTGTGCGGGGCTCGTGAATGGTCTTTCAACGACTGTGTCGAGTGGGCTAAAGAGCACAACATTTCATTGCGACAGAGCATTCTTAACCAACAGGCGGCTGATGTCGATGAAGAGGAGGCTAAGGCCGCATGGCAGCCGTCGCTCGATTTTTCGACCACTCACGGTTATTCCAATGCTCCATGGGGAGAAGGCAACAAAAACAGCTACACGAGCAATTATGGGTTGAATGCCCGTTGGACCGTGTGGAATGGAGGCACGCGTGAAAACAATATTAAAAAGGCGGAGTTGCAGTCGGCGATAAGAAAGTTGACCACCGACAACCTTTTTCAGTCAATAGAGGTTGATATGCTGGGAGTTTACATCAATTTGCTTTACGCCAAAGAGGCGATATCCATTTATGAGGAGGCTGTACAGTTGAGCAAGGCTCAGGCTGATCGCGCCAAGCAGCTTATGGAAGCGGGCCGGTTGTCAAGAGTGGATTATGCCCAGCTTGAATCGCAGTATGAGCAGGATGTGTATGCTCTCGTCAACGCACGAACTACTTATGATTCCCGGCGCATGGAACTTAAGAAGCTTCTTGAACTTGGAATAAATGACACAATCGCGGTGAAGGAGCTTGACTGGTCACGAGATGAGGTGCTTGCCGCACTTCCTCCGATGGATGAAAGTTACCGACTGGCTGCAGGCGTCGATGTCGCTCTTCAAATAAACGATCTGGAGCAAAAAGACGCGGAACTTGATGTTAAGGTCGCCAAGGCCGGACGCATGCCTGATATCTCATTGACGGCCGGGGTAGGTACCGGATATTACGCTCCTGGCGACGCTTTTGCTTCACAGATTAAACGCAGTGTGAGCGAATCGGTAGGATTGACGCTCTCTATCCCGATATTTGACAATAAGAAAACAAAGTCGGCAATTGCGAAAGCCAACATACAGCGGCTCAATTCAGCTCTTGACCGCGAAGCCCGAGAGACGGAACTCGCGCAGCAGGTGGAGTCGTGGTACATAGATATACGGTCTGCGCAATCCCGTTATATTGCCGGCGAGCAGCAAGTTAATTCTACGGAATTGAGCAACGAGCTTGTCAACGAACAGTTCAATCTGGGTCTGGTAAATACTGTCGAGCTTATGACAGCCCACAATAACATGCTTGAAGCGCGTCACTCTCTTCTGCAGGCCAAATATATGGCCATGCTTGGACATAAGATGATTGAATATTACCGTACTTTAAATATAAACATGCCATAATAATTATGAGGGTAAAGAATTTTGGAATAGTCGCTCTGGCGTTGTTGGCGGCAGGGTGTTCTAAAGAAAACAAAATCACGCTTGAGACTGCAAGGGTGGAGCGTGGCGACATTAGCCGTTCGGTTACCGCTACCGGAACAGTTGAGTCTGTGACACAAGTGGATGTCGGCACACAGGTGACCGGTATAATCGACAAACTTTATGTGGATTATAATTCAGTCGTGACAAAGGGACAGCTTATCGCCGAGATTGAAAAAACGCTTCTTGAAAGCGATTTGAAAAGCGCGGATGCCAACATGGAGTCGGCGAGACTTACTTATGAGTACAACAAAACCAACTATGAACGTGATAAGGCTCTTCATGACAAGCAGCTGATAAGCGACTATGAGTTTCAGACGACAATGAAGGAATATGAGGTGTCGAAGCAGTCGTATGACAAAGCGCGGGCCGACCGTGTGCGCGCGGCTAAGAACCTTAATTATGCCGAGATATATTCACCGATTGACGGAGTGG
>CAZYXN010000051.1:0-18289 GCA_964651105.1 uncultured Muribaculum sp.
CATCACGTGGTGCCCTGCTATCGGCGATAACAATAGGATAGAACGCATAGTTTTTGCGTCCGTGACGCTGTAATCTGATTTTTGTTGCCATTTTTAATTATTTTATGATTTGTATTGTTAAAGCGGTGCAAAGGTAAGACATTTAATTTGATTGACAAAATTATTCTGGAATGATTTTATACGAAATCGCTTCAAGATAATAAAAAGATAGATATGGTTTTCCTTCTTTTTCATTGCGTTCAGCTATACGCGCCCTGTAATCGGCGATACGGTCGGCAAGGGATGTTAGGTTTTTTTGTCCGCGGGCAGCGCGTTCAGTATCACACGATCCTGTCGGTTCCTCCTTTTTTTCTTCCTCTCCGAATTGGTCGGATGAATCGTTCTGTCCTTGGCTTAAAGCGTATTGATGTTCCATCTCGCCAATAGTTTTCTCGTCGATGCGTTCTTCTTTTAGAATGCCGGTGACTTGAATTGGCTTGTGAATTGTTTCCGGGGGAAACGGCTGTCCCATCAACGGAAAGGCTTCGCAACGTAACAATTGATTGTCATTGCTTCCGAGCACAAAGGCTTTGCGTCCGCCATGTTTGCATAAATGGGAGCAAACTCCGTCAACTGTGATTGTGTCACCGACAAGTTGAGGAGCGTCAGCAAGAATCTGATCTACACTCATTACATTTTGATTGGTCTGTTCCGAATCGGCGGTATCTTTTTTTGTATTGCCGCATGAATAGACAATTGTTGATGCTAAAATTGCCAATGTGATAAAAATCGATTTTTTCATATGTTAAATTTATTGGGTTATTATTCTTTTATAAGTAGAAGCGGAATGAATGCGAAAATGCCAAAAATCAAAATTGTGATTATATTTATAGAAATAGTTTTTAGGCCTTTGTTTTTTCTCCGTAAAATGAATGCCATTACAACCGCAAGCAAGATGTTTAGAAATAATGAATTAGGTGATATTGATTCGATCCGGGGCTTTGCATAACAATCGGAAATGGACGTGAATGAAATGCGGAAAGGGAATATGAATGACGAAATCTTTTCTTGCATTGTCTCAGAATAGTTGTAACCGTATTCTCCAAGCAAGGAATAATCGTTGGAGTCAAAAGCAATCCATCGCACACCGTTATCATCATTTATTTTTACCACCCAGTTGAAGATGTTTTTTACAATGGAAAATTTCTGCTTTTCAGGATCAAGTTTTCCTATAGGAAGCTGATTCAGTTTATACCCGTCTTTTTCAAGCACGTATAGGTTGTGCATGGAATCGCATACGATACCGAGCTGCCGGGAGTCTGTTTTTTCAAGCATAAACAAATGGGTTGCTTTCACAGAGTCCGGTTTGGCGACTTTTGCCATATAAGGCCGCCCTGCCTGCATTTTCAAATGATAGATGCTGCCGTTAGCGTCAGCAATGAGGTATCCTTCGTCATATGCTTTGCGTGTAGTGATGTTGGCATGAGCAGCTTTGATGGGATACGCGAACTCACGCTGAGTAAAAATCTCATTGAACCTGCGTGTCTTATTGATGTCAACGGAGTTTGTTGCCATATTTACAAATTCAATCCCTTTGTCATTGACCCTGAATACAACTTCAGGATCTTCAAGGTCAAATCGCTCAGGCATCGATTCCATCATAAGGTAGACATCTGAATTTACACGGTTGAGATCGCGAGGAAGCGAGTTGAAAACCCATTGGGTATTTTTTAACAGGGGAATTGATATTTCTATGCCCTTTATTGAGTCGGGAAATTGTCCTTTTGCGATAAGCTGATTAAAATATATCTGAGGAAGAACCGAATCGCGTTGGTCTTTATTTATGGCTTCAAGAATATTTCCATTGTTGTCAATGATGCTTATTTTCCCTCCGGTTTCCGCCGGTTCGGAAACGACAAATGCATTGCTTATCGGCGACCATGCGACAAAGGCGTCGTTTATTCCTGCCGGAAAAATAAGAGAATAGAGCCAAGGTAAGCACCATGATAAAATTATGACGCTCAAAGCGGTCAGGAATATTGAATAAAAACGTTTCATATTATTAATCTTGGCGGCCCTCCTTAAACCGGATAATTGAGCCAAACGATAAAATGGCCGAGAGAATTATGAAAACTGCGAGAGTCAGCAGCATTCCGTTGTAAGCTTCAAGTGAAGGCTGCAAAAAATAGATCATAAGCGCGGCGATTCCCAGCAGACCGAGTATTATGCGGCGGCGCCATGTCGCTTCAAGACAGATGGAGCATACGAAAAGATATGCGGTAAGTCCGGCAAAGCACCAAGGCAACATTGTGAGTGTCACTCGACTTACAAGTTCTGCCGGCAAAATTAAAGAATCGTAGACCGCAATTGCCGCAAGCATTATTCCGTTAATTATAATAAGCTCTGCAATTCCGGTTGCAAGCATCAACAAAATTAAGGTAGTATGAGGATAGGGGAGGTGTAACGTCAGCTTCAGCCGTTTTTGCGACATCTCCGGTGCCATTTGGGCTATGGCGACGGCGATTCCGACAGCAGCGGGCACATATTTCAGAATATCGACAAATGAATTGTCTTTAAGCAACATGATAAGCCACAGGTGTTCTACCCCTTTGAGACTTATTAAACGTGACATCATCAAGATTGCGTAAGCGGTGATTGCCGCAGTCGCGAGTAATGCGATTATAAACACACCGCGTGTTTTAATCCATTCTTTAAATAATATAGCTTTGACCATTGTTTTAATATTTGCCGGTTAGACCGATGAAAGCATCCTCCAGACTCATGTCGCAATAGGTGAGATCAGAAAATTTAATCCCCTGTTTCATGAGCGACTGTCTCACATATTCTTCATTTTGAAAAGAATATATTTCGACTTCATTTTTTATGCGGCTGGGATTTATTATTTTATCATCTTGAGGAAGTTCTGATTGTGAATCGGTATGGAATGTGAACTTAGAGAAATCAGATAAAAGGCTTTTAACTGATGTATGGGTCAATATCTTGCCGTAATCGAGTATTATGCAATCATCAATGAGACGTTCAAGATCCTGAATTATATGAGAGGTCATGAACACTGTCTTTTCTTCAGCCTTGGCGAATTCATGGAGGTAATCGATGAAAAGACGGCGATAACCCGGGTCAAGCCCGAGCGAAAAATCATCAAGCACAAGTAAATCGGCATTTTGCGCCAGAATAAGCCCGAGCGCCACCTGTGAGCGTTGTCCGCATGACATTGTGCTGATTTTTTGATTGGGCGACACATGAAGTTTCTTCATCAATTCATAATATGCGTCCCGGTTCCACCTTGGATAAAATTTGGAATAAAATTTCTCAATCTGTTCTATCGTCATGAAAGAGTATTGCACATGTCCTTCTATGAGCAATGCTATGCGATGGCGTGTCTCCGGACGCATTTCGGTAATCTTTTCTCCGAAAATGCGGCATTCTCCTTTTTGGGGTTTTAGATACCCCATGAGAATGTTTATTGTGGTTGTTTTGCCCGTCCCGTTTTTCCCGAGAAGCCCGAGGATTCGGCCTTTGGGGATTTCGAAGTTCAGGTCGCTGTATATGATGCGTCCTGACCCATAACGGTGTGTAAGATTTTTTACAGATATAACTGATTCGCTTTCGTTGTCCATAGTGTGGTTAAAATATGATTCCAATTGACATTCCGCCAAAGTGAGTATTGCCGTGTTGGATATAATGTTGTATAGAATAATTTAATTCTCCGGTTAGTTCAACCTTTTTTATTGAATGAACAATGAACAGCCGGATGCCTCCTGAGATTTGTTTGGCTGATAACATCTCGAAATTGTTCAGCTGACATTTCCCAAGGGGAGAGGTTGTGTCAAGTTCTGTCCATATCGGTTTTTTTGAATCGGTTATGGTATAAGCTCCGTTTATTGAAATATTCCAAAGCCACGTATTGCGGTTTAGTGACAAGCTTCCGTTTAGTCCCGGCGAGAAACGTGACACTTCGGTTTTTCTTAACGGAGAACTATGACTTTCTTTGTCATTGGATATTTCGCAATATGGATTTGCCTCGATATAAAACCTGTCTTTTCCGAACAGAATCGGTATCGCCAATAAGCCGCCGGATATGTCATGTCTGTAAAATGAGTTGGAGCCTATTTTATCATAGCTTGCCCCCGATGAGGTCCCGAATAAATTTTCCGTACCTTTCCGGCGGCTGAAACATCCGAGAAGGAATGGTTCTATCTGCAATGAATTTCCTGCTTTATGGCGATAGGATACATTGCCGGAAAAGATCATGTTATTAGTGAATCCGAGAGTGATATTGTTGAAATTTCTAAGCTGTTGTTTCATCGTGTAGCCATTGACGGCTATTTCAAGTTTCAATCCCGACTTGTCGGTTGTCGCTATCTGTGAGGCGATTGAATAGCCTGCCGCATTGTAACCGCTGTTTTTATTTGTGTTGCCCATGAATCGCTTGTAATAAGTGCCCATCCCGGTCAGAGTATAGGTGTTTATGTCATTCATCGGGTTATAGAAATCCAAATCGCAGTTCTGGTTGTATATTTTCAGTCCGCCTTTTATGCCAGCGACATATTTCTCCGATATGTTTAAGGATGCGCCGGCTTTTATGTTCAAATCCGACACAACTGTTTTGATTCGAGGGTCACGGTTACGATATGCGGTTTGTGCCCGATAATCGGCTTCTATGCCTAAAGACCATCGTTGATATTTGCGGGTTATTCCGCCGGAAAATGAATATTGTTGAGTGTTCAGGTCTCCTCCGGTTCCGTCGCCGAGCACATATGGGGCGACAAATTTGTAATCGATGCAATCAGTCCATTTGATATTGTGGTATGTTCCGCTTTTGAAAGATGCATTTCCCCAAACGACAGTTGATGCTGACATGCGCATGTATGATTTCGCTCCGATTGAATACAACAAATGCCCTGTGCCAGTTTGTTCCATCACAGGCTGAGCGGAATGCTTGTATTCGATTGCCGCTTTTATTTCGGAAATGGATACAGAGTCTCGGTAGAACATTAGCGCCGGATTGGATTCATAAGTCAGTGATGCGACATGATTGATTGTCAGTGTCTCATGCTGGATTTCATCAATCAAGGGGATGCTTCCTGCCATGGCAGGAATTGCTCCTGCCATGATAAAAAGCTTTAGTATGGACTGATAAGCCGACATAATGATAGCTATTTTGCTGATACTATCTCAAAATCGGTTGCAGAATCATTGGTATCCATCAGGATTGTGTTTCCCTCAGCAGACACGCCGGCTGTTTTGCGGACGAATTTTTTGCCGAAACGGTTCTTGTCTGCATTATTTTCACTTATTGCGGCATGGCTTATATCGCATTTGGCGCTTAACGCTCCCATAGTCCATTTTTCGTCAGGACATAGATTTACGCCGTCCAAAATCCAGTCATAGCTTATTAGATAGCATTTGGTCCCTGTCATATGTGTGCCTGTGGCACTGTTTATGTACTCATAATCTCCTTTGTATTCAGAAAGAAGTTTTTCCGCAGTCATCCCTTCGGGAAATTTCACAAGCGCGTAAGATCTGTTGCACTGGTTGGACGGAAGCCATATCGTGTTTGAGTAGGAGTACCATTTGTCAAGATTGGGAACCGCCGGATTATCGGTGTCTTTTACCGATGAAGAGGATGATTCATCATACCATTCAAAATCAGCGTCGGTATGATCAAGGGCTCCGTTTACTTGTTCTGCCCAGTTTATGGCCTGATCGGCGATTTTTATGAATTTGCCCGGAGCGATGGCCACATCATGCCCTGAGCCGGGGATGACGTATATCGCTTGTGCCGTGAAATTGGCTTCGCGGTCATTGGCAGCTGTTAGAATTTCATCGGAAGATGTGTTTACTAATTTGCTCTCGACAATCGCTATGCCGTCGGCATATTGAATCTCGTCGGTATTGTTGTAAATTGTGAAATATGTGTCATAAAGACCATTGGTTCCTTTCGCGTTTAGGGAGCCTGAGAAAAATAGTTCTCCAAATACGAGAGTATTGCTCGGATTAAAGAAGAACCAATTTAATGACACTCCTTTGTTTTCGTCATTAATCACTACTTGTTGGGCTAATCCGCGAAGTGTCTTTTCTATAAAAACGCCATCTCCGTCAGTGTCATATGTCATCACCATCTCTCCGGCTATGTCATATGTTCCTGCCGGGATTTCGGCATCCGTGGGCAATGGAAGTTCAAATGTGAGTTCTCTGCCGCTGTTCAGCTCGGTGTAAACTATCGATCCTGATTTTATAGATGCTGTGGCCGGAAGTTCAGCCGGGTAATTTTGGCTGATTACGACGGGATAGGTGGTTCCTGAGTCATCGTCAGAACATGATGTTGCAATGATTGACAATGAACTTGTCAAGGCTAAGCCGATTGCGAGATTTTTTAAATTGAAAAGGTTCATAATTATTTAAATTTTAAAGTTTAATTCCATTCCAAAATATGGTGATGAATATCTACGCATTGTGATTCCATATCGTTTATAGTCGGGATGTATTGAAAATAGGCGATTTACATACAGCGCTAACCCTATTCTGTTGTCCCAGAACTGCTTTGTGGCTTTCAGATTGAACGATGTCTCAACCGGAACGGTCAATCTTTCAAATGCTGTCGATGAAAAGTTTCGGATAAGCTGAGTGAGATACGGGTCGTTTTGCGATTGGACGGTATACTCATGCAGATTTCCGTCAGAATCCAGATAGTGGGTGGGAATGCCGTCACGCCATATCGTTTGTCTGGAAGTGAACCATACATTCTCCACTGAGAGAGAAAAGTTAAGATTCAGCGTCGGGATGTCAGTGTCAAACATTATGTTGGTGTTGAAGCTCCGGTAAATGCTTCCGTCGGAATCATCGTATAATCCGACATATTGCAATTCGCGATTGTCTATAACTATAGACGGTTTGTACCATAGAGGCTGGCTGTTTTTATTCACGGTTTTGAAATATGCCCCCGAAATGGTTATGCGGGTGTGGCTTTTCGGAAAGCGTCTGGACTGTAAGGTGTATTCTATCCCTTCTTTTTTTGTGGAACTTCCGTTGGTTATTTTTGTTATCACGGATTGGTTGGTCGTTTCGACATATGGAAGTTCGTCTATCATCGGAGGGCGCCCATGTTCTGCCGGGTTGAATCCGGATGCATCATAACGTCGGTAAACATATCGATGCACTTCGCCGGAATGACGGAATCCGTCACTCATGTTTTCCTTGAAGAACGTCACGGACAATCGGTTGCCCCGATAGCTGATGTCGCCTCTCACCTCCCACTTGAAGTTGCGGGCGGCCTTTAAGTCATAGTTAGTAACATCTTCAATGAAAGTCATTACGTTCATTGTCCGGTATTCGGGATTGTTGTGGTAGTAATTAAGCTGCTCGAAGTCGGAATATCTTTTGTCGGGATATAAGAATGCGGCAACCGGCATTTTTGTATGCCAGCCTAACCCTCCTGATAAGGAATAGTTGAGCGGATAGCCATTAATTGTAATATCAGGAAAACTCCATATTACATTGACTCGCGGGTCAAGATACACTTTATTGTGAAGGGCGAAACGCGATTTTAAATTCAGCAGTGAGGTCGCCCGCAGGCCGATAATTGTATTGATTGTGTGCGAGCCGGCATGTATGCGCGTGTCATTTTCGGCATATGCCGAAAGCTGATGCATGGCCGGGATATCGCTATAAGCACGGGGGCGTGTGACGTTTCCGGCGGTTAAAGGCCGATTTAAATCATAAACTTGTCCTTTTCCGAAGTTTTTGTTCATGTTCCATTCGATTCCCGCTTTAATGTTGTTTACAAAAACGCGGTTCATGAACCGGATTGTTGCCGAGGCTTTGACAAAAGACGTGAAAGGCTTGCCTATAACATCCAGCTCGGCTAAATACAGCATTGGCAGATAGCCTACATAATTGCTTCCCGCTATGAGTGATACAGGCATAGGCATTATGCGGGATGAGGCCACATGTTTCTTTTGATGTAACCGTTCGTCAGTGTAGCTTATCCCTGTCGTGAGATTGAAATTACGGAATTTGCTTCCGGTCACGGAATTGATGGACAGTGTGTTGTTCCAAGTAAAAGAGTTGTTTTTCGTTGAGAAATAGTCAATGGTGTTGTTTACGGTCAAATCCGGATCGTTATTGTCTCGTTCAAACGTCCCCTTGTAGCTTGCTGCGGAGTTCCATTCGGTTGAAACATTCTGATTGGACCATCGTTTGTTGCTGCGTAGTGACAGGCTGACTCTTTTGAAATTCTCGCGTGTGTTTCGCGGATCTATTTTTGAGTCAAGATAGTCAATCCCTGTATTCAGATTCCAGTCCTTTCCGGGCATTTTGATTCCCTTTCCTATATAAAACAACTGGCTTTGAGTGTCAGCTTTGAAACGTGCTTCCAGACGTGACACTCCTTTTTTCCGTGAGATATTGATTAGTCCAGAAGTCAGTTCGCCGTATTCTACGGATGGGATTCCTCTGATTACCTCAATCTTTTCAATGTCATCAGTCGAAATACCTCTCATGTCCACTCCTTTGCCGATGGACAGACGTCCGGATCTATCAGAATCTGCAGTATATTGCATCTGTGAACCGGTGTTAACCGGCACTCCATCAATGACAAACGAAGTGCCTAAAGCTGATGTGAGGTAATCGTCCGACGGTGTGATGTTGGCCGCTTGGCGTAAAGCTATAGAATTTACGTTAGCCATATCGGGGTCTTTTGTAAGGCCTCCCGGCAGTAACGCCATCAAATCAGAAAAACTTGACGGTTGCAAATGGCGCATAGCTGAGGTGTCTATGATGGAAGCGCTGGTGGCTTTGCGTGATTCCTGTGCTGTGACTACTACTTCAGATAAAGAAATTTTTGAGATATCGGGGATGGAATCATTGGATATGGTGACTGAATCAGTCTTCGGATTGGCTTTTACGGGAGCTGTGAAAACTGAAAATACAATAAAAATAATGGCAGGTATTTTATAGCACAAATTATGAAAAAACATCAAATTCCATCAGGTTTATTTGCGGAGGACAAAGTTAATATATATTCCCTGCGCACGGAATACTCAGAAATGATGATTGTTGATGCTGTCCATAATAAATGACCGCTCATTTCTTTGATGTCGGATACCTAAAAGTGATTATTGCGTCAGCTTCCGGCTATAATAATTAGAGGATTATAAGGCTCGATATACTTAAGGGCGATTTCACCGAGGAGTTCCGGTGTCAACATGTTGATTGCTTCGACTTGCCGCGTGAAATATCCTTCGGGGATATGTGACAGTTTGCCGGTTATATAGTAATCCATCATGTCAAACTGCGAATCGAGTGTTGATGCGAGTGACGACATCAGATGTCGTTTCAAACGGGTGATTTCCCCGATCGTGAAATCTCCTGAAGATAGTCTTTTTACCTCTTTTAAAGTTTCGTCTATCAGGCAATCTGCGGTTGCCGGATCGGTAGAGCTTTCTATGCCGATTATACCGCCTTCCGGATATCCCATCAGAAATGAGTTTATTCCATAGGTCAATCCTTTGTCCTCGCGTATATTGCTCATGAGCCGGCTTCCGAAATATCCGCCTAACGCGACAATCAGCATTCTGACTAAAATGTAGTCGGGATTGGTTCGCAACGGGCCCGGATAAGTTATCCTGACCGCGCTTTGAAGTGCTCCTTCGATGACGACGTTGTGTCGACCGGAACAATCGTAGCTGAATGGTTTGATTATCAGTTGGGTTGGGGACGCATTTGCCTCAATTTGTCCGAATGATTTGTTGAGGATGTCAATAAGTTTATCGTTTATGTGTCCTGATATGAAAAGTTCCAGATTGTTTTTCCCCGGATTGAAAATCCGCTTATACCACTGTCTGGCATCGTCAACCGTAAGTTTCTCAATATCCGAAGGATCATCATACGCGGAAAGAGGGTGGCGTTGCCCCATCATGAGTTTATTGGACATTCGTGCTGCCTGGACTTCGACTTTCTGTCTCATCAGTTCTGCCTGATGCGCCTTTCTTTCTTTAACCATGTGAAAAGCTTTTTCCGGCATTTTGGGGTCATAGCACATGAGGGCAAGTAGCGGGATAACCTGTTCTGCCTTTGAATTGAGGGAGTATAGACGCACTGTGGAGTAATGTGTATCAGCGGATAAGCCGATGCGTGCCCCGTTAAATTCTAATGAATCAGAAAACTCCTCGCCGGACATGTTTCCGGCTCCTTCTCGCATAAGCTGCAATGAGAGTCCGGGAAGTGACGGAGATAAACTTTCCGCATTTCCGCCTGTCCATACCGCTGTAAGATTGAATACGTCCTGTCCGCCTTGATTCATGATATTTACTGCAATCCCGTTGTCGAGCGTTATTCTCGACAACGGAGGCATAATCAATGCCGTGAAGTCTTTTACCGGCGGAGCGATGTTTCGGTTGAGCATAGTTGCAATCAGATTTTACCGGATGACAATAGTTGGCAGGCACGTTCAAGATCGGCAGGAGTGTCAATGCCGATGGTTCCGCAATTGCTTATGCCGACCTTGATTTTGAAGCCGTTTTGAAGCCATCTGAGCTGTTCCAGAGATTCTATTAGTTCCAACGGGCTTTGCTGGAGTTGTGTTATCTGTTCAAGAGCTTCAGCTCGGTAAGCATACATTCCGATGTGGGTAAAGAATTGCGCTTTATCGGGCCATTCTTCTTTGTCGACACCTCTTACATATGGAATGACTGAACGGCTGAAATACAAAGCGAACATATTCTCGTCAAATACAACTTTAGGCGTGTTGGGATTGAACAGCGCGTCAATACCGAGCGCTGGATCGAAAGGACGTACTAAAGTCGCTATTTGTGTTGAGGAATCATCGAAACATTTCATGATTTCCTCAAGTTGAGACGGATTAATAAACGGCTCGTCGCCCTGGATATTAATAATCACGTCGGCATCGGATGCGATATTACGATATGCTTCGTAGCAGCGATCTGTGCCGCTGCGATGAGTTGGCGAAGTCATTACGACATTTCCGCTGAACGACTTTACCGCATCAGATATGCGGTCGTCATCTGTCGCTACCCATACATCATCAAGCGCTTTTTTTACTTGTAGATATACGCGTTCAATCATCATTTTGCCGCATATGTCGGCAAGCGGTTTGCCCGGAAATCTTGTCGATGCATAACGAGCCGGGATTATTCCTACGAATTTCATTGGAGTTTATTTTTTTTGTTGTCGACAATTTGTTTTGGCGGTTTCAGCATTGATGGAGCCAAAAATACACCGACAATCAGATATACATAATAAGTGATAATACGCCAGAAGAGGGCTATGACCAGCGCTATGCCTGCATTGTGCAGCATGTCGCCGTAGTACTCTGTGAAAAGCCATTCGCTGATTCCGCTGCCTCCGGGTGTTGGACTGACCATAAGAACTACCCATACCACAAACTGACGTCCAAATACCACAAGCTGGTCAGCGTACGGGACAAATCCGAGAAACAAGGCGTTTACTACAAGAAAACGTGAAGACCAGGTAAGTATTGTTGCGGAGAACACTTTCCACCACCATCCGAGCGGGCGTTTCCTCAATTCTACCGAAGCCGCTACCATATTGTCTCCAAGAGCTATCACGGCCGGCTGCCATCTTCTGAGCCAGCGGAATTTGAAAATGAATATGAAAGTATTTTTTATCCCGTTTGGCTTGACGAGAATACCTAAAAACAGAATGGCCGTCCATGCGACAAGAATGCTATAGACAATCCAGAATACGACCTGTAGTCCGTTTTCAAACGTATTGTCATTGAATCCGAACAATTCATTATGCGGTATCGCCAGCATTATTATTGGACATGCGACTGAGAAAAAAAGCTCGTCGAGAAATAGAGTGGTTAGCATTAAGGTGGTCGCTCTGCCGAGATTTATTCCTTCATGGTGCAGAAATATCATTCCAAGGGAAGAGCCGCCTACGGCTGACGGGGTTATCGCCGATGTGAATTCGCACATGAAATTTACTCTGAGAGCCTGTCCCCATGTTATGTCTTTATCGGTAAGCGTACGGAAGCGCCAAGTGAGACCGAAGTCCCTGCCGGCCATAAAAATCCATGCAAGAATTATGCAAAATATTACGCGAGTGTCAAAATGTACTGATTTCCATACATCAAAGTTGAATTCCCTGTGGAAAAGCCATACTACGACAGCAAGTCCGATGAGAATTGGTACTGCGACACGCCACCAGCTGAAATCGCTATGCTGTATGGTCTTTTGATTGTTGTCAGCGTCGGCCATAACGTTGGATGATTTCTTGATATCTTAATGACACTTCTTCCATTACCTCCTTCCATGAACGAGTCAATGTAGCTGCTGCTCCTCTTCCGGCTATAAGGATTTTATTACGGTCTTTATATAGTTCCCTTATTTTGTCGGCGTAGCTTTGCGGTGTGTTTTGGCAAAGAAAACCGTTGTCTCCGTCAGAAATGACTTCTGCGGTTGTAGAGCCATGCAATACGAGAGCGGGAGTTCCCATCATTGCTGCTTCACGCACTACCAGAGGCGCGTTATCGTAGAACGATGGAAACGGGAACAAGTCGGCTGCGGCATAGTGGTCTTTCAATGTGTCGCGATTGGCGATTATGCCATACATTGTTATACGGTCTTCGAGTCCCAACTGACCGATAAGCTCTCTCATCTCGTTTACGGCATATCCGGTGCCTATGAATGAAACTTTGACCGGAATGTCGCGTAATAGATTGATTGCCTGTATAATAAGCATAACTCCTTTTTCCTTTATATGTTGTCCGACAAACAACAATCTTATTTCGTTATCTGAAAATCCGAGTTTAGTTTTGGCTTTCTTTTTGAGAGCGGTAATCTCATCGAAATTATTCGCTTCCATGTCGATGCCATTATCAACGACGGTGAGTTTTCCTTTGTAGCCGTATTCTCGTGCCGTCTCTTCTACTTTTGCTTGCGGAATCCACACCTCGTCGGCGGAGTTGAAAAAATTCATTACGCGTTTCATTATTATCTTTACCATCCATTCGGGTAAAGAATGTTCAAGGTCGGTTCGGTATTTTGAATGAAATGTTGCCACCAGCGGCACTTTATGATGTCTGGCGGCATACAAAGCAAGTCTGCCTGAGGAAAACGGACAATGGGCGTGAACAAGTTTGAACGGCGTTTTTCTCATAAGGCCCCATATTCTTAAATCCAATTTTGGATAACCGTAGCGATAAGGCTTGCGTGATGCTATCGGTAGTGAGAAGTATCGGTATATGTCATATGAGCCGGATATGGGAGTCTCGTCCGGATTGCGGGGAGTGACTATACAGACCTTGTTGCCCATTTCGGTTAACCATTTGGCATAGTTTTCTACTGTGAGCGTGACTCCATCCAAAACAGGAGGGAAACTGTCGTTAAATAGTCCGTAGACCTCCTCGGGCTGATTCATTCTTGATTTGTTGACTAATGAGCTGCAAATTTAAGAAAAATTGTTGAAATCAGAGCCGAAAGTCTTAAATGTGTAAAATTAAGAATGTATTTCAAGAATAAATCTTGTTCCTTGTTTGAATTCAGGATCGATAGACAAAGAGCCGTTCATTTTTTCAGCCTTAAGAGCACAGAATGGAAGGCCAAGACGATCGCCGAAAGTTAAATCCTGTAATTCGGTGAATGGCTTGAATATAGAGGTCTGCTTTTCTTCAGGAATGCCACTTCCGGTATCGGATACAATGAATTGCATTGTTTTTGCTCCGCGTTTTTTAAATTCAAAGGTAATTTTTCCACCTTCTGAAGTATATTCTGCCGCATTCTTTAAGAGGTGCAGTAAAATACTTTCTGCCGCCTCAGGATTGAATTTGGCTGACATTTTTGGAACATTCACCGAGAGAGTTACGTCTGGTTTTAGATAACTTTTTATTTGTGAGACGATGTTGTCACAGAATTTCGTGAGATTTACCTCTTCTGTTTCATAATGTTCATCTAACGAATTTTCAAGATCTGATAAATATTGAATATGTCGTGAAAAATCTTTCAATGCTTTAACCGCAGGCAATCCCGGGTCAAGGGTGTCCAATGTCGGCTCCATTTGTTCGGAGATGTTGTGTATGAATTGTGTTTTTAATGCATTATGTTCATTCGAGATTGCAAGGTTTTTCTTTGCTTTGCGTGCGACAGCTATTTGCCGCAGCAGCAATATGGCTCCGAAAATGAGTAATCCCGCAAGGATACATAATAAGACAATCAGGGTGACGATAATTCCGTTTTTTACGGAAATTGTCCCGTCTTTTTCTTCGATAGTCTGATTGGCCTCGTCAAGTTGTTTTTTTGCCTCGTTAAGCTCATTGTCTTCACGAATCTTCCGTATTGAATCGTTCCATTGGTTGTAACGGGCATAAGACCGGTTCACCAACTGTGCGTTTTTTGAGCGTGTAGCAGAGTTGATAAGCTGTTTGAAGCATTGGTCGGCTTTATTATAGTCTTTCTCTTCTTCATATGCCTTTATTAATCGGTTAATGGCGGCATCGCCGGCCGTTATGTTTCCAAAAGTATAATTGAAGTTAGCTTCATTGTAAATCAAATCGTTGTCAAGACTATTGTTAGGCGCTGATTTTGCGATTGATTTCATGCGGTTAAGGCTCTCGGCGGCTTTTGGCGCGTTTTTAAGCTTCATATAGATGGCAAGTCTCTCCTTTGCCGGATAATAATATAGGATTGTTATATCAGGAGAGGTTGAATTGCTGTTCGTCAGCATCTGGTCGATTTTTCCGAGTTGCTCGAATGCCTCCTTGTAATAATTCTCGCGATGGTATAGTGATGCTACATTTATTCCTGCATCCACCGCTTTATTGTATTGGCTGTCGGCGGCAAATTGGTTGAATGCCTGTAAAAAGTTATATCGGGCCGGTGTATATTCTTTGCTGTCAAGGTGCTTTCTTGCTTGCTGCATGAATTTGTCTCCACGGTTTTGGGCATATAAGCCATTGGTAAGGCACAATACAACGGATAAAAGTATAATAAGCTTTTTCATTTCGTGATGATATAAATTCGTTACAAATATAATTAATTTGGGAACAAGTTGACGTATTGTGTCTGATATTTTTAATTATGAGATGACTTTTTTCGGAATCTCTGCCATAAAAACATCAATGAAGTTAATTTTGTCATTCTTTTTAACTTTAATTAGTTAAATATGTCACTTTTGTAAGATGGCATTCTATTTGTATATTGTTATTCATAAATACAAAGATGTAAATTTCATAATTATGAGCAATCAAAAAGGTAAAATCGGGGTAACTACCGAAAATATATTCCCCGTCATTAAGAAATTTCTTTACAGTGATCATGAAATTTTTCTTCGTGAGCTTGTCAGCAATGCTATTGACGCAACAAATAAGTTGAAGACATTGTCTTCATTTGGCGAATTCAAAGGTGAGCTTGGCGAGATGAACGTGAAAGTCACAGTCGACAAGAATGCCGGTACGCTTACCGTAAGTGACCGTGGAATCGGAATGACTGCTGACGATATTGATAAATACATCAATCAGATTGCGTTTTCCGGCGCCGAGGAATTTCTTGCAAAATATAAGGATAAGGCTGAAAATATCATAGGTCATTTCGGACTTGGTTTTTATTCGGCATTTATGGTTGCAAAAAAGGTTGAGATACGTACTTTGTCATATAAGGATGGCGCTGAAGCCGTAAGTTGGGTATGTGACGGCTCTCCTGAATATGAGATGCAGCCTATTGAGAAATCGGAAAGAGGAACCGACATTATTCTATATATAGATGATGAAAACAAGGAGTTTCTCGAGCAGTCGCGTATCGACACTCTGCTTAAGAAATATTGCCGGTTCCTTCCCGTACCTGTTATTTCCGGCAAGGAGCAGGAATGGAAGGATGGAAAATATGTGGATACCGATAAGGAAAAGGTGATTAATAATACCGAACCGGCATGGACTAAAAAACCGGCCGAGCTTACCGACGAGGATTATATGAAATTCTATCATGAGCTCTATCCGGGACAGGATGATCCGTTATTCTGGATTCACCTTAATGTGGATTATCCGTTTACTCTTACCGGCATTCTTTATTTCCCTAAGATAAAGAATAATATTGATGTCACCCGCAATAGAATTCAGCTCTATTGTAATCAGGTGTTTGTTACCGACTCGGTAGAAGGCGTCGTTCCTGAATTCATGATGTTGATGCAGGGAGTGATTGACTCTCCCGACATTCCGCTGAATGTGTCACGAAGCTATTTGCAGAGCGATACAGCCGTAAAGAAGATTTCAACATATATCACACGAAAAGTGGCTGACCGTCTTGAAGAGATTTTCAAAAACAATCGTGAGGATTTTGAGAAGAAATGGGATGACATCAAGATTTTCATTGAATATGGTATGCTCACCGACGAGAAGTTCTGTGAGCGTGCTATGAAATTTGTGATGGTTAAGGACACTGAAGGGAAGCATTACACTCTTGAGGAATACAAGACTCTTATCGAGGCAAACCAGACAAATAAAGACGGTGATATAATTTATCTGTACACTACCGACCCTGTGGCACAATATAATTATATTCATAATGCGACAGAGAAAGGTTACAGTGTGCTCGTGATGGACGGACAGCTTGACAGCCATTTTATCGGATTGCTTGAACAGAAGCTTGAAAAGTCACATTTCGTACGTGTCGATTCAGACGTGATTGAGAATCTTATAAGCAAAGAAGACAAGAAAGTTGCCGATCTTGACGCAAAGCAGCGTAATATTATGACTACGTTGTTCAAGTCTCAAATTCCGACAGTCGAGAAAGCTGAATTCCTTGTGTCTTTTGAGGCATTGGCTCCGACAGCGGCTCCTATTATGATTACTCAGAACGAGTATATGCGGCGTATGAAAGATATGGCCGCAATGCAGCCGGGAATGGCATTTTACGGAGAGTTGCCTGATAGCTACAACCTTATTGTCAATACGGAACATACCTTGATTAAGGAGATTCGCGATGCGGCCGATAAAGCGATTGGCGCTGTCGTCAATCCTATCAGCGATGATATCGAAAAGAAGAATGCTGAGATTTCGGCAATACGTGATTCCGCTAAAGATGGCAAGATGAGTGATGAGGATTCTAAAAAGACATCCGCCTTTGAAGAGGAAGTAAGCAAGTTGCGTGCTGAAGAAACTAAGACAATCAGTGATTATGCAGCCGGTCAACCTAAGGTTAAACAACTCATCGATCTTGCATTGCTGGGCAACGGATTGTTAAAAGGCTCTGATTTGAATCAGTTCCTGAAACGTTCCTATGAATTGCTCAATAAATAAGGTGATAATATAACCGATTATATTTCAGTGGACTATGAATTTTCTTGATGGATTCATAGTCCGCTTTTTATTAGAGCCATTATAATTGTTTGTTGAATAAAAGTAGTTAAAAATGGAAATGTATACGTTAATCTGTTGGGGAATAGCTGATTTATTGCTAATTTAGCGAAATGGCGTTGGTGTTCATTAACATTCTTAATGATAATCACGGCAATTAGTCCGCAATTGTAATGGAAAAAATGATATGCGATACAGATTGATGAAATATTTGACTTTATGTGTTGTAGCTCTGTGTATAAGCGGATGTGATGCATTTGAGTCTCATCCATACTCGACCAAGATTGATGGCAAGCGCAATATAAATGCAGTCAATTCGGAACGGATAGAGGAAATGAATTTGAAGTTTCCTTTTAAATTTGCATTTATCACAGATACTCAGGGAGAGCTTGACGATACGCGTGATGCGATAAAAGCTATAAAGAAAAGACATGACATTGAGTTTATCATTCATGGTGGCGACCAGACCGATTTCGGAATCATAAAAGAATATGTATGGAGCCGTGACGCGATGAGTCAATCGGGTCTTCCGTTCGTTTCTGTGATAGGCAACCATGATTGTCTTGGAAATGGGGATGATGTGTTTGAATACATATATGGGCCGGAAAATTTTTCATTTAACGCGGGCAAAGCTCATTTTGTGTGCCTTAATACTGTGGCGCTGGAATACGACTACTCCCATCCGGTGCCTGATTTTAATTTTATCGAATCGGATATAAATAAGGTGGATTCATTGAATGAGGTTAATCCCGATAGTATCACCCATACTATTGTCGTGATGCATGCATGCCCTTATGACATCCAGTTTAATAATAATGTGGTTAAACCGTTTAATTACTACATGATGATGTATCCTGGAATGGGTGAGAATGATGCTGTCATAGATGACACGTCCCATCCTCAGTCGGGACGCCGGAAAGGTGGATTCTGCGTATATTGGTACAAAAACAATTACTCTAT
>CAZYXN010000052.1:0-18222 GCA_964651105.1 uncultured Muribaculum sp.
ATAGAGTCCTGTCGAAAAGAGCCCGGAAAGCGCGCATAATCCTTCGTCAAGTCCGGCAAAGTATGCTATGGCGACTCCGAGGCAAAGCGCTATGCAAGGCAATACCATGGCGATAAGTGTCGCCGAATACTGCTTGTTATTGGATAGAGTGATTCTCACGTGTTGCCCTTCAGCATATTCTGTTGAATTTTTAACCGGAATCTCTATAATAGAGCCTGATTCCCCGTTAGGTTTACACATGAATTTCACACTGCATCCTCCGCATTTGTCTCCTCCGTCTCCGACATGGACTTTTACTGCTTTCGGCAATAGTCCGACAATAGTGCCTAGATGTGATAGTTCTTGAGGCATCAATCGTCAAGTTTATGAATTATAAGTCCAGAACGAAGCTTTGGCTCAAACCATGTAGTCTTTGGCGGCATGATATTTCCGGTGTCAGCAATATCCATCAGTTGATTCATAGTTACAGGGAATAATGCAAGCGCGACTTGCATTTCTCCTGAATCGACACGGCGTTTAAGTTCGCCCAGACCTCTGATGCCACCGACAAAATCAATGCGTTTGTCGCTTCGCAAATCATGGATTCCAAGAATATCGCGTAAAATTAGATTGCTTGACACGGTCACATCCAATTTGCCGATAGGGTCGTTGTCATCATATCTGCCTTCGCGTGCAGTAAGACTGTACCATTTACCGTCGAGGTACAATGAAAAATTGTGCAGGCATTCGGGGCGGTATTCGGTAGTGCCTTTCAACTCGACTATGAAGTCTTTGTCAAGAGCTGCAAGGAATTGTTCAGCAGTCAGTCCGTTCAAATCTTTGACAACACGGTTATAATCTATAATATTAAGATGTGATGCCGGAAATGCAACGGCGAGAAAATAGTTATATTCCTCATCTCCACGATGATGCGGGTTGCTTTTCGCTTTTTCATTGCCGACAAGAGCGGCAGCGGCTGTACGATGATGTCCGTCTGCGATATAAAGAGAGGGTATGGCAGCGAATAATTCGGTTATATGTTCAATAGTCTGATTGTCGTCAATCACCCAGAAATGATGTCCGAATCCGTCTTCAGAAACGAAATCGTATTCCGGAGTTCCTGCAGTAACGTCTTTTATAATCTGTTCAAGCTCTTTATTGTCAGGAAAGGCAAAGAATACCGGTTCGATGTTTGCGTTATTTATGCGCACGTGTTTCATGCGGTCTTCTTCTTTGTCTCGCCTGGTAAGTTCATGTTTTTTTATGCGCCCCTCCATATAGTCGGTGACATTGGCGGCAATGACAAATCCGTATTGGGTTCTGCCGTTCATGGTCTGGGCATATATATAATAACATTCTTTATCATCCTGGACGAGCCACCCGTTTTCTTGAAATGCGTGAAAATTGGCTACTGCTTTGTCATACACTTCAGGAGCATGTTCGTCTTTTCCGGGCTCAAAATCGATTTCCGGCTTGATAATGTGATATAAGGACTTAAGGTTGTCGCCGGCTTCGGTTCGCGCCTCTTCTGAGTTTAATACGTCATAAGGGCGTGAAGCCACCTCTTTTACAAATTCTTTAGGTGGGCGAAGTCCCTTAAACGGTTTAATTTTAGCCATTGTTTTATTGTTTTTGAAGGTATTATTTTCTGATTATGGTCTGTTCGCGGTCAGGCCCGATTGAAACGATTGTTATGGGAGTCTCAAGCTCTTTTTCAAGGAATGCGATATAATCTTTGAATGCTTTCGGAAATTGGTCTTCGCTTCTGAAAGATGTCATGTCGGTTTTCCATCCGGGTAAAGTGATATAGATCGGTTTGATTTCATCTTCTTCAATAGAGAATGGAAATTCTTCGACACGTTTTCCGTTGATTTCATATGCCACGCAAGCCTTGATTTCATCAAATCCGTCAAGAACGTCGCTTTTCATCATGATGAGCTGCGTGACTCCGTTTACCATTATTGCATATTTCAGAGCGACAAGATCAATCCATCCGCAACGACGCTCACGTCCTGTGACCGCGCCATATTCATGTCCGAGATCACGGATGAGTTTCCCCGTTTTGTCAAATAATTCAGTAGGGAAGGGCCCGGAGCCTACTCGGGTACAGTAGGCTTTGAAAATACCGAATACTTCGCCGATTTTATTGGGGGCTACGCCCAGACCGGAACAAGCTCCGGAACAGATTGTATTGCTTGAGGTCACAAACGGGTAACTTCCGAAATCAACATCAAGCATTGTACCCTGCGCTCCTTCACAAAGCACGCTTTTCCCTTCTTTCAAAAGATGGTTGATGAGATGTTCGCTGTCTACAATATCATATCCCTTGATGTATTCGATCGAGTCGAGCCATTTTTTCTCAAGTTCTGCAAATTCAGGCTCTTCACCCATTGACTTTAATATTGCCACATGCCGGTTGCGGGCTGCCGCATATTTTGTCGTGAAGTTATGGAATGTATCTCCGAGACGAAGACCGTTGCGACTTATTTTGTCAGTGTAAGTTGGCCCTATGCCTTTTCCTGTCGTTCCGATTTTAGCTCCGCCTTTCGCTTTTTCGTTGGCGGCATCAAGCAACCGGTGTGTGGGAAGAATCAAATGAATCTTTTTTGACAGTTTCAAAATATTTTTCAAGGGAACCCCGCTCTTTTCAAGAGCTTCAGCCTCTTCACGGAAAAGTACCGGATCAAGAACTACACCGTTGCCGATTATATTAATCTGCCCATGTTGGAAAATGCCTGAGGGAATTGACCGGAGCACATATTTTTTACCCTCAAATTCGAGAGTGTGTCCGGCATTAGGGCCGCCTTGAAAGCGTGCAACCACATCATATCGTGTAGTTAACACGTCAACTACTTTGCCTTTTCCCTCATCGCCCCACTGGAGCCCGAGCAAAACATCAACTTTCATCTTTATTTACTGTTGTTGGTTTTTACTACTTTTTCTTTGTACGCTTGCTGCGGCGTACACACGCATTGCAAGTGCCGTAGACATAAAGGCTGAAATAAGAATTCTGGAATGCCGAATAATGTCTTGTGTTTATGTATTGTACAAGCTCCGGATCCTTTACCTCCTTAATTTTGCCACATTGACGGCATATTAAATGCAGATGATTGGATATGCCTGTTGCGATTTCATATTGGGCCGGTTGAGTCCCAAACTGATGGCGACGGACAATTCCGCAGTCAGTGAACAAATCCATGGTATTATAGAGTGTCGCTCTGCTAACATGGAATCCGTCTGCATCGATTGCCGCATAAAGAGTGTCAATCTCGAAGTGTCGGTTCATTTCGGCCACTTTGTCAAGAATGGCAAAACGCTCCGGAGTTTTTCTTAATTTTTTAACCCGGAGATACTCCGTCAGTGCGGCTCGCAATGCAATCAATGACTTTTCATCCAACATTATTATGCAAAATTAAATGTTTTTGCCAACAATTCCGACTTTTCACGCAGAAATTTTGTTATTTTGCAAAACAGTTATGTGTAAAAAGATGGCTGATGACACTAAAAAATCACGATTGGCGCGGATAATGGACTTTTTCAGACTGCTTCCGCAGCGTAGCAGGGTGTTATGGGAATATTGCAGCAACGGTGTTTGGAATGACACGCGTAGCAATTGGAAAATCGATACGATTAAGACCATAAACCTTGCTGTCAAGTCATTCATGAACACCAAATTGCAGAATCAGGCATCATCGCTGACTTATAATACTTTGCTTGCCGTAGTGCCTGCTCTTGCTATCCTTTTTGCTATAGGTCGCGGTTTTGGATTTCAGAATCTGCTCACATCACAGCTGTTCAATTCTCTGCCTTCTCAGAAGAAAGCCCTTGAGACGGCTATCGGATTTGTTGATCAATATCTCGCACAGGCATCACAGGGTATATTTGTCGGGGTCGGGCTTGTTGTGCTTTTATGGACGTTGATTTCGTTAATGAGTAATATAGAGAGTACGTTCAATCTTATCTGGGGCGTTTCAAGCGATCGTTCAATGATGAGAAAAGTGATTGATTATACGGCGATATTGTTTCTGTTGCCCATTTTAATGATTTGTTCAAGCGGCTTGTCTTTGGTGATGTCGGCGACAATGCTTGACAATACGATATTCAAAATATTTTCTCCCGCGCTCAAGATTGTTCTTGATTTTGCCCCATTTTTGCTTTGCTGGTTGTCTTTTACGGGGATGTATATGCTTTTTCCGAATACGAAAGTTAAGTTTAAACATGCATTTCTCAGCGGGATCTTGGCGGGCACAGGCTTTCAGATTCTTCAATATCTGTTCGTGTCGGGACAATTATATGTGTCTAAATACAATGCCATTTACGGTAGTTTCGCATTTTTGCCCCTTTTGTTGCTGTGGATGCAGCTTACGTGGACTATAACTCTTTCGGGAGTGGTGTTGTGCTACTCCTCCCAAAATATTTTTCAGTTTAGTTTTAACAACGATATTAATGCCATTTCGGCGGATTACAAACGGAAAATATCGATGGTGATAATGGCTATAGTGGCTCAGCGTTTTGAAAAGCAGTATCCGCCGTTGCGCATATCTGATTTTGCGGGTCTTTACCATATGCCTGCGCGATTGGTTTCAGATGTTGTGAACGAATTGGTGCAGGCCGGATTGCTGAGCGAGGTATATCTTGGCAAGAATAATGAGGAACTGGCTTATCAGCCTGCGATTGATATTCATCTTCTCTCTCTTGGATTTGTGATGAAAAAGATCGACACAGCCGGGGCGACTCAATTTATTCCAAAGTTTAATGAGGAGTTTGCTCCTCTATTGAAAATTGTAGATGAAATAAGCAAAAAGGCGATTCAGGAGAAGTCGGATATATTGTTGATAGATATTCCTGTCAATGTTGAAGGCACTCCCGATCCGTCAATAAAAAAGTAACATTTTAACCAACAAAACGATGAAAAAACAGATTTCAACTGCTGCCGCTCCGGGTGCTATCGGTCCCTACAGCCAGGCAATCGACACAGGTTCAATGCTTTTTGCCTCAGGCCAAATTCCTATTAATCCCGCTGACGGAACAATTCCAGAAGGGATTACCGCTCAGACAAAACAGTCGCTTGCCAATGTAAAAGCAATCCTCGATGCTGCGGGATTGTCGGTGGACAATGTCGTAAAAACTACTGTTTTCCTTGCTGACATGGGTGATTTCTCTGCAATGAACGAAGTATATGCCGAAGTGTTTACTGCGCCTTTCCCCGCGCGTTCGGCAGTTGCAGTAAAGACTCTTCCCAAAAATGTGCTTGTAGAGATTGAGGTAATCGCTGTGCGTTGACCTATGTATAACGAGGCGGAGATGCATGATGATAAATATATGTGCTCTCCGCCTCATTTGTGTTTAATTCTGTCGGCTATTATTCGGCCTTTTTATCAGTTTCAGGCTGTTTTTCGTCGATGGGGATAGTTTTTATTCCGATTGCGTGATTCTTAATCGATTTTGGCTCGCCTTTGTAATATACTTTTCCGTTTACTCCTTTTACACTAAGAGTCTCAATCGGATAGCAACCGATATATCCGGTGCCCAGGAGCGAGCATTTTATTTCATCAGCCGGCATCTCGTCGGCTTGTATCGATCCGGTGCCTACAGCTTTTAGATTTGCTTTTTTCGCGTTGCCTTTAAGAAACAATGTTCCGTTTCCTGTGTCAAGATTGCCGTCTATATTGGTCGCATCTATGCCGTGTACTGCAAGCTGTCCATTGCCTATCAGGCGAGCTGAAAATTTTGGTGTCGGTTTCAATGACAATACTCTGACCAGTGAGTCGCCGCTGTTTTCAACTTTTGTGAGGAATCGTGAATAGACTGTGATTGCCGGAAGATTTTCATAGTCTATGCCGTCAGTCGATATCTGGATGTCTAGACGATCTTTGTTGTTTGTGAACATGAGAACCGAAGCTAATTCGGGCTCGGTGACGAAAGTCGCGATTCCTGCTGAATCGTCATTGCACACATAATCCACTTTTAATCCTTCAATCACACGGAGTTCATGGAAGTCTTTCACGTTGATATTGTAGCGTTTCAGCCCGTCGGCATTTGCTGACAATGCTCCGCACACTGCTGCTATTGCAATAACAATCGTCTTGTTCATAGCTGTTTATTTTATTATGTTTATGTTGTCCTTTTTCCCTGAGAGTTTTGCCGTAGCGGGTTCGCCGTAAATATCTATATCGCCGGCCCCTGAGCATGTGGCTGTGACCATCTCTGAAGCGTGGCAGCTTATTTTCCCGCTTCCTGATACTTTGGCTGTCACCATGTCGGAAATCAGTCTGCAGCATGAGATTTCCCCCGCTCCCGACAGGCTGTAGTAGGAGGCTTTGCTTGTTCCGTCAAGTTTTACATCGCCGGAGCCTGTTACCGAGACATCAGTGCTGGCTGCGTTCAGACGTTTGATTTTTACGTCTCCCGCTCCGCTTACCTTTATGTCGGTATCAGTAGTTGTCAGATTGTCTAATTCGATATCTCCCGCTCCTGTCACTGATAATGAGAGTGTTGTAGCGGTTATATCTTCAAAGTCAATGTCGCCGGCTCCCGATATTTTTATGCTTGCGTTTTCTGCGACGCGTATTCCAGGGGCAGCGTCGATATCGCCGGCTCCTGCAAGTTCGATCATCTCAAGCGGTTGCGGCATGTAGACTTTTATCGTTGATACCTGCTTGTAGAAATTTTTCATTGACGTATTGCCGGTATTTATGGTGGAGATTGTAAGTGTCTTGTCGCTGACATTTATTTTGAGATTGTTCATGACATCCGTCTCAATATTATAGACGACAAACCCGGCCGAGTCGGCTTTATTGCAAAGATATATGTCGACCGGAGCCGAAGTTTTGATGCCGGTGAAAGTTGTGCCCATGTCGAGTTTGACATGTTCGCGCGCATTTGCCGATAAGGCCGTTGCTAATATGGCGAGTGTTGTGATTGCTAATTTCATCATTGTCCGATTAGTTGATTTTGGGTAAAATATTGTGTTCTATGTCCAACAGGATATTGTCTAACTCTTTCCATGATTCAGCCCGCAGCATTGCGATACGGGTGTCGCGGAAATGTGGTATTCCTTTGAAAAGGGGAGATGCTGCAAGATGGCGGCGGATATGCAGAATGCCGCGATATTCGTCGATATTCCCGATGCTTTCGGTTATTTGACGACGTAACAGCGCAAATTTATAGCCGCTTGATAATTCGGTTTTTTTGTTCCCGGAAAGATATTCTTTCATTTCCTTGAAAATCCATGGAGCGCCTATGGAGGCTCTTCCCACCATTACTCCGTCTACGCCGTATTTAGAGAATGCCGCTTCCGCTTTTTCCGGTGTTGTTATATCGCCGTTGCCTATCACCGGTATTGACAGGCGTGGATTCTCTTTAACGCGGGCTATCATTTCCCAGTCGGCTTCGCCGGTATACATTTGAGAACGTGTTCTTCCATGCACTGTCAGGGCTTTTATGCCACAGTCCTGCAATTGTTCAGCGAGGGTGACGATAATCTTTGATTCGTGATCCCAGCCCACACGGGTTTTCACGGTCACTGGCAGATTTACAGCTTCGACCACCGCCTTGGTTATCTGACGCATTTTCGGTATGTCACGCAGCATTCCCGCGCCGGCACCTTTTCCTGCTACCTTTTTCACTGGACATCCGAAGTTGATGTCGAGTATGTCGGGTTTGGCGCTCTCTGCTATTTTGGCTGCTTCTACCATCGGTTCTGTCTCTCGTCCGTAAATCTGAATAGCCGCAGGGCGTTCTGCCTGATTGAGATGCAGTTTACGTGTGGTAGCGGCGATATTGCGTATCAAGGCGTCAGCCGATACAAATTCGGTGTACACCATATCTGCTCCCTGCTCTTTGCATATGAGCCGGAAAGAATGGTCGGTCACATCTTCCATAGGGGCAAGCATAACCGGACGGTCGCCTAAATCAATATCTCCGATTTTCATGTCTTTGTGCTAAATTACTCAACGCCTAATAGAGGTGCTAAGTTAGCTAAAATATGTCAAATCGGAGATATTTTTCAGTTAAAATGCGTATTCTTGACTACTATTAACGCTTTTTAGGCTGTAAGTTCAGACGGTATTGAACCGAAAGAAGCACGTAACGAGGCAATGCGTTGGAATAGGAGACTGTACGGCCTGACGCGTTGACCGCATAATTTACGTTCGACAGTTTATGAAGCAAGTCGAAACTGTCAAGCATGAACACCCAGTGCCTACCTTTGGTCTGGGGAGTGTAACTAAGCTGTAGATTCCAGATTGCGTCGGTGGTGTCAAGTTGCCGTGAACCGTAGCCGTCGCGTGTGTACATTGTAAAGTCAGTGCTGATGCCTAATCCCGCAGGCAGTTTGAACTGGCCGATAATGCCGTAATTGATGTGATTGGCGTTTATAGTGTTGAAGTCTTCCCGAGTAGAAGTGGTGTGACGGTTGGTGAAGTTTCCTCTTATCTGGATATTTTGTTTGCCGAATTGCCACGAGAAGCTGATGTTTTCGTTCAGTAAATTTGATTTTACAGTGGATTTTGTCGGCTCTTCCACATCCACGCCGATCATGTCGGCATATCTCATCACAATGCCAGATGTCATTGAAGAAAGGGTGAACTGTTGCTTGTTGCCGAATTGGATATTGAAGCTGTTTGAGACTCTGAACGAACTGTTGCCGTTGACATTGTATGTGCGGTTATGGCGCACGCCAGTGGTGGTGTTGTAGGTGTATCCGCGCACCAGGGCGTTTTTGGTTGTTTCATATCCTATAGCTATACGGTTGTTGACATATTTTCCTGCAGGGGTGTATTTCCACGACAGATCATGACGTTGTGTAAACTCGTTCTTTAGATTCGGGTTCCCGAGAGAGATGTTAAGCGGATTAGTGTCGTCCTCTATGTCGATCAGATGCATGAGGTCGGGAGTCTTGGTATCAAAATTCAATATATATTGCAGTTCGTTGACATATCCCCGATGATTGTATTTTTGGCTGTTATTGTCTTTAACCAAGATTGGACGGAAGTAATATCTCGTCGTGAGATTGTATTTCCCCGATGAAGCGATGAATGATGTGCGTTTCACAGGATATGTTTTATTGTTGCGCCTGTAATTTAGATTTTGATGATCTATTGAAAATAGAGGAGCGAAATTGATGAAAAATGAACGTCTGATGGATGAATAACGCCAGCTTATACCGGGCGACAAGTCATGTTTGTTTTGCATTTTTCTCGATTTGAAACTGTTTGCCGGATCAAATGTTGACAGATATCCTTCAGGCAAAGTTCCGAAAATGCCCATGTCGGCAAGCTGATCCAGTGCGTACATCGATGAGTTTTCCTCCTTGTTGGAAAAACGATAGCTATATACCACGTAGAGTGATAAATCTCTGATTCGTGCGGTATAATCGATTGTGCCGTCAAAAGTTATTGTGCGCAAAGGCGAATTGTCAAAATATTGCCTTCTTATTTCTGCCGGCACCGGATCGGGGCCATAGTTGATGTTGTAGTCGCGCCAGTCATTATCTTTGCGGTTCTGATATTTTATTCCGGCTTGAATCCTTAAAATGTCGTCCGTACCGGGTACCCTATAGTTGTAGGTCGGATAAAATTGAACTTCCCATTCTCTTCTGTCGCTTTCATTTTTTGAAATGGAGCGGTTTATGATAGCGTCAAGACGTTCAGGAGAACTGTCGCTATAGAGAGCTTCGAGCGCTTTGGCGGTGATGTCGGTCTGCTCTTTGTTGAATGACGCGGAGAGGGATGCTGATTTGTTGTCGCGTTTTATATATCTCCCCAATGCCATATGCCACCAATACCATTTATTGTGTTGTACGGTGGCGTAGTTTCTTGTTTCGAGTTTGATGTCGCTGTTCCTTCCTTGTGAGAATGAGTTGTCGTAGGTATCGCCCCCCGATAAGAAATTTGTTCGGTTTGTGGTGGTGAGGCGATTGTCTGTAGAGCCTTCAAATTTCACATATCCGCTGGCTCTCCGGTTATCGTCAACGCTATGGTAGTCGTAGTTCATTGATGCCATCTTGTAGCGTTTTGTTCCTGAAGGCATCATCTCCGGAGTCCATGAATCATTCTTTCCAGGCTGTCGGTTGTCATTTAGATTGTTGAAGTTGCCGAGTAGGGTTATGTTGGTTGTGGGAGTGAACCACGATGCGAAAAGTCGCCCCAGATATCGTTCTTTGGTTCCTGCCGCTCCTTGTGCGTTTATGATCCATCCCATGCTGTATTCCTTTTTGATATTGACATCCATGGTCAGGTGTTTTTCGGCATTGGGGTCGTTTCTCCATTTCTCAAGATGTGTCTGGCCCTTGTAGACCTCCACGTTCTTTACGGTATATGCCCCTATGTTTTCAAGCATTATTTTGTTGTCGCCCTGAAAGAAATCTCTTCCGTTTAGGAGCAGTGTTTCTACATATTCGCCGTTGACTCTGATTTCGCCTTTCTCGTTAAGTTCCACTCCCGGAAGTTGGGCTATAAGCGCGTCAAGCATAGAGCCTTCGGCCAGCTGGAATGCGTCGGCGTTGAACACAAGGGTGTCTCCTTTGTTGTAAAACTTCACTTTTGATGCGGTGACGGTTACTTCTCCGAGTTTTTTTGCCTCGCGTTTAAGGCGAATTACAGGAATTTGACGGCCTCTTTCTCTTTTCCCGACGTTTTCTACCGGAAACACGATTGTTTCTGTCTGGTATCCCGGACACATTACGTCAAAAGTGTAGACCGAATCTTTACGTTCTACTGGGAAAGCGAAATATGACATTTCTCTTTTTTCACCATTTATTATTGTCCATGCGTTGCCGGTGGAGGTGGAGTCGGCAACGTTCCCGTGTGCGTCATATCTGTACACTTTGGCATTGGTGATTTCTACATTTGTGATTGCGTCTATTACCTTCCCGCTGATGTGAATAGGATCCGACATCGGTTGTTTCTCTTTTTGAGCCGTGCTTTTGGATTGGGAAAGCGCCGGCATGGCAACAAGCATGGTTAGAGACGCGATGATTACCCCACATGAAATTCGTGTCATGGTAGTTTGGTTTTGTTGGTTAGCGTATGTTAATTAGTGGGGGGGGGAATGCAAAGGTATGTTACGTAATTGAAATATGCAAATATTGCTGTGATATTTTATTAATTTTTGTTTGACATGGATTTTCAACGGGTTATCAGATGTCCTAGATAGACCATTCCCAGTCCGGTGAAAAAACTTAATGTGGCATATAAAGCCGCTGCCAAGAAGCGTCCGTCCGACATTATTGAATAGTTTTCATGGACAAATGTTGAGAATGTGGTGAAGCCTCCGCAGAAACCTACTGTAAGCAACAGTCTCCAATGTTCGCTCAGTATATTGTAACGATCAAATAATCCGTAAAATATCCCTATCATCAGACATCCTATGGTGTTGGCGGCAAATGTGCCCCAAAAGGAGGGAACGCCGATAACAAGTGTGGCGAGTCTCGACAATCCGTATCGGGCTATTCCGCCCAAAAAGCTGCCTATGCCTATGAATGTGATAATCTTGAACATATGGATTATGATTATGGCACGTTGTGAAGATTTTTATGCAAAGATATTATTATATGGTTAGTTGGCCAACTTTTGGCGCGATATATTATACGGTTTCAGTTGGCTGTGTCTGCGATTTTAGCTAAATTTGTTGAAATTCTGTATGATAACGGATTTATTTATTGTGTAACCTTAAATTTTGACAGATGAAAAGTGGCATTATTTCCATGGCTGGGTTTGTTTGGGCGTTATGTTGTCCTGGTATTGCGTATGCTGCCGACCCGCTTGAACGGAATTATTATTACGAGATTCTTAATCCTAATCATGCTGAAAAGCCGCTTGTTGGGCCGCTTGCCGAAAACCGTATCGAGGAATCTTTCAACCGGGGACTTGTTGCGGCTGCGATGGATGATGGAAAGGGCATTTTTCTGAATTGGCGGTTACTTAAATCTGATTCTGACGATGTTGCGTTTGATGTCTATCGGAAATCGGCCGGAATGGTTAGAAAACTTAATAAAAAACCGTTGAGAGAGACGACCGGTTTTGTTGATGACCGGCCTGTTTCTGGTATTGCGGAATACTGGGTTGTGGCGAAAACAGGAAATAAGAAAGTTGAAAACTCTGAAATTATAACTGTCGATGCCGGTCGGCTTGCTCCGCTGAATTATAAGACAGTTAAGCTTAGAGACGGAGTTGTTGCCGGACGTATTGCTGTCGGAGATTTGAATGGTGACGGGATATATGATTATGTCGTAAGACATCCGGCAAGTAATGTTGATCCGGGTGTTCCGAGAAGACGTGACGGCGAGACTTATAAAATAGATGCCTATCTTCACGATGGTACTTATCTTTGGACTGTCGATTTGGGGCAGGGGATAGAACCTGGTGTGTGGTATTCTCCTTTCATGGTGTATGATTTTAACGGAGATGGTAAGGCTGAGGTCGTCCTTAAGACAGCAGGTGATGATTACCTGAAAAACGAACAGTTTAGAGTATATGGCGGAAGCGAATATCTGACGGTGCTTGACGGTATGACCGGGCGACAGCTTGCCCGGGTTGATTGGCCTGAACGCAATGACCGTTACGGCAATCTGATCAGACAGAACCGAAATCAGATCGGAATGGCTTATCTTGATGGAAAGAAGCCGTGTATTCTGGCGGCGCGTGGCACTTATAAGCTTATGGTTGTAGATGCCTGGGAACTTGATGGAGAAACATTGCGTCATTTGTGGCGATGGGATGGAGATGAAGAGAATCCGGTGGTGCGTAGCCAGGGTGCCCATAATATGGTTGTGGGCGATGTCGACGGGGATGGACGTGATGAGATTCTCCTCGGCTCATGTATGATTGATGACAACGGAACGCTGTTGTGGTCATCCGGTCTTGGTCATTCCGATAAAGCATATTTGACCGACATTGATCCTTCCCGTGACGGAATGGAGGTTTTTCTTGCCCTTGAGCCTCCTCACGATAATGGATTCGGTGTATGCATGCTTGATGCTGCTACCGGAAAACGTATATGGGGTATCGGACATGAGACTTTCCATGTAGGGGATGGGATGGTTGCTGACATCGACCCTCTTCGCCCTGGTCTTGAATGTTTTGCTCAGGAGGATTCTAAAGGAGGTTCGCGGGCGCGTTATTTGCTTGACGCGAAGGGTGAAAAGATTGGTGCCGGCAACGATGTGCCGCCTTGTCGCAATTGGGTGTGGTGGGATTCCGGTGATCTGCGTCAGGTTATTACCGGAGCCGACAACCGCACTGCGGAATCAAGAGCCGGAGGTCGCACACAGACCGTCGGATATTGGAAAGGGAAAGAGGTCGCCGGTGGACTTAAAGGGGATATTGTTATGATTGCTGATCTATTTGGCGATTGGCGGGAGGAGATTGTGACGGCCCTCCCCGGAGAGCTTCGTATTTATCACACCAACATTCCCGATGATAAACGCCGTGTCACTTTGATGCAGGATCCGGTTTATCGGAGCTACGTTTTGGAACGCTCGCAAGGTTATCCGCAGTCTCCTGTGCCGTCATATTATCTTGGAACTAAAGCGTCTGATTGATCTATGGCTGATTCGTCCGCTTTTTAGCCGAAAGTAAGGACTGAACAGTATTGACGGGTCAACTTCTCTGCGGCTGTCTGTATCTCTTCGGCCGTGATGGAGTTGATTCGTTCTATTATTTCATTTGCGGGGGCGGCTTTCCCATAGAAAAGGGTGGCTCTTCCGATTGACAAGGCGAGTTGTTCCCTGTTTTCTCCGGCTACAATTGTTTGTCCGAGATATTGCTTTTTTGCTGCCGACAGGGTTCTGGCGTTCATTGGTGCTTGCGCAAGTCGGTCTAAAGTGTCGAAAATAAGTTTCAGACATTTTTTCACATGCTCTTCGTCGCAGCCGAAATATATAGTGAATAGCCCGCAGTCAGTGAACATGGAGGTATATGCGTCCACGGAATAGACATAGCCGCGTCGTTCTCGGAGTGCGACATTTAACAATGAATTCATGCACGGGCCGCCGATTATATTGGTAAGCAACGCGTAGGAGTGCCGCGAGTCGTCATACATTCCTGGTATGCGTGTGCCGACCACCGTGTGGCTTTGATGCGTGTTTAGCGGTTTGAATATGTTGAAAGGTTCTATGATGGAAGGGCTATTTTGTTGCGTGTCGGCTGTGGGATGGCTTAGATGTCCGAGATATTTTTCCGCAAGCTTTATGAAGTGAGTGTCTGCCGAAGGGCCCATATAGAATAAGGCCATGTTGCCGGGAGTATAAAATTTAGATAAAAAATCCCGGCATATTTCGGACGTAAAGCTTTTGATAGCCGATTCTGTGCCTAATATATTGTGTCCGAGCGATGAACCGGCGAATATGTTGTCGTTGAATTCATCGAAAATGGCATCTGATGGCGTGTCAAGATACGATGCCACTTCGTCAAGGACGACTTCACGTTCTTTGTCTATCTCATTTTCTGGAAATATTGAGTTTGCGACGAGATCTGAAATCAGTTCAAGACAGCGTGACGCGTTTCCTTTTGGAAATGCTGAATACACTACTGTGGTTTCCTCTGAAGTGTATGCGTTCAACTCTCCTCCTACTGCCTCCATGCGATTGATGATGTGCCACGATTTGCGACGTGAGGTGCCTTTGAAAATCGTATGTTCTACAAAATGCGCAAGCCCGTATTCTTCCTGATTCTCGTTGCGGCTTCCGACGCGTACCGCTAAGCCGCAATATTCTACCGGTGAATCTGTGAATCTATGGACGATACGCAGGCCATTGGAAAGAGTATGATATGTATTTTTTGATTTTGATGATGTCATAATAGAATATAGTGGGGAATTGTTCAAAAAAAAATTACTCGTCATCACGACGAATAATCTTTTTACCTTAAATCTAATACCATGAAAAACTATTGCAAAGTTAGCTATTAAATTTGATTCACAAAAAAAATGTATGAAATAATGCCTGCGGTTAACTATTTTTAAATAATTTTTGATTTATTCTCATTAGAAAGGAGAATTTAACGCTTTTAAAGCGTTATAACTAAACGAATATTTATGTACCTTTGTCCGTTTAAAAAGATTGAAATATAACTAATGTAACCAAAAAATTATGAAAGTACGTATTCCAGTTATTTTAGGGATTGTTTCTATGCTTGCTTTTTCAAGCTGCGTTACCTCAAAGAAATATTCTCAGCTTCAGAGTCGTTATGATTCATTAAGTACGGATTACAACCGGTCTCAGATGGATCTAACCGAATGTAATGCCAATAGCCGTAATCTTCAAGCTCGTCTTGACGATGCCCGTAATCAGAATGATGAATTGAAGAAGGGGTATGCCGACATTAAAAACTCGTTGGATAAGAGTCTTCAGCAGAGTGCTCAGGGAAGCATTAATATTTCCAAGCTTGTTGACGAGATTAACGCATCCAATCAGTATATAAAGCAGCTCGTGGATGCCAAGTCAAAATCCGACTCGCTAAATATGGTGTTGACCAATAATCTTACTCGGTCGCTGACTCGTGATGAATTGCGCGAAGTGGATGTAAAGGTGTTGAAAGGCGTTGTCTATATTTCTCTTGCCGATAACATGCTGTTCCGTTCCGGTAGTTATGAGATTAACAGCCGTGCGATGGAGACATTGAGCAAAATCGCTAAAATCATAAAGGATTACGGCGATTATGATGTGCTTGTGGAGGGGAATACCGATACTGTGCCTATCTCCCAGACTAACATACGTAATAACTGGGATTTGTCGGCTCTGCGCGCGTCGTCGGTTGTGCAGTGTCTTCAAAATGATTTTGGCGTGAATCCGCAGCGTCTTACTGCCGGCGGTAGAGGCGAATATAATCCGATTGCCGACAATTCTACGGAGCTTGGCCGTCAGCGTAATCGTCGCACTGAAATTATCATTACTCCGAAACTTGACCAGTTTATGGAGCTGATTGATAAGGCGCCTGATGCCGATTCCGCTGACAGGTGATTTGCTCTCCATTATAGATTTATGCCCCGATGACATTGTGCCGTCGGGGCATTCTGTTTATTTATTGTTTAGGCTCAATATGCACAAATTCAAAATGCCTACCCTGAACAAAAACGAGAGATACATCAATACTCCACATGCTATCTTGTTTTTGGGGCGATAATTGCCCGAATCTCACCGTTTTTAGTAACTTTGCAATTATCAAACTTTTTCCATTTATGAATAAGCCGGGTGTTATACTTTTGTCGTTATACTGCGTTCAAATGTTATCATCATGTTCCTCAAATTTCAATACTGAAAATTGGGTGGGTGCAGTTTTCGTGTCATCTATTGATTACAACGGCAATGATTTCGAGAATGACAGCGCAAGGATAGAGCTTTTTTCTGATAGTATTTGTAAAATCAATAATCTTTCTTTTGTAGGTTTTGCGGATTCAATCAAATGGCCTGAACAATTCATTGGGAGATGGTATTTATATGAACTTGGAGATTGCAAATATCTAAATATCAGTTATCAGCATAAATCAACCTCTTTCAATATTATGTCGAATGTCATGTTTGGAGACTGGTCTCCTCGTTGTGTATCGTTACATTATTATATTGGCGACCCGGATGATATGATTTACCACGTACTAATTGAGGAATCTCGACAGCCCTTTGATGAAATAAAACATCGCAATACACTCAAGGAGGTTGGCGATGTCGCGGAAGGGCGGTATGACTGGAAGATCGATAGAGGACGAGCCGGAGTCAGCTTATGATTTACTCAATAGGCAAACAAATGATTGATTGTTTTCAACGACAACTCAGAAAGGTTGTAAGACGCATGATATTTTACAGTTATTGAAAGAATCTGTCATAATCATGGTTATCCGTTTCATCGGAAGAGTTCTTGATGCTGATGCAATACTATTATCCCAGTCATATTCAAAGTACTTATCGAACATACTGAGATATTCTCCGTCTCCACCGAGTGTGTAACAGAACCCTTCAAATTCTTCACCATGATGAGAATGAAGCATCATATTAAGAGTGAAAATATTTGTAATGCTGCGTTCAATGTCAAAATACCCGGTAGCGATACACTTCATCTCATATGTCAGATTATCCTGATACATAATCTTTATTTGCTTGGTATTTTCTTCATCTCTGATAAACCGGATTTCATTTCTTTCTTTCAGATATGGGTTGGTATTATCTCCACTGATTTCCGTAACCATAAATGAAAGATAAAAATCTTCAACTGTGAATTTCAAAGTGACCGGAGTGTCCGTTTTCACATCGGTAACAGTAAGAGTTGATTCGCCTTTGGCAGTAGGGATTACTATAAGTGTTTGCGTATCATCATCTATATAGAATTTTCCCAAAACATCCGGATTGCTTGCAGTCAACTCATATACACCCCCTCCATCAACAAAACTGATGGAAGAACCAACTCCAACACGAATAGTATAATCTGTCTGCCCAAACCTGATCGGATAAATTTCCGGCTCATCATTTTCACTGCAAGCTGCTGTAAAAATGCTCACAATTAAAAGAAACGCAAGTTTGAGATAATGTGATTTCATATATACATATTGTTTTTTATTCATAGGTTCCTTCATAGTGATATACGAGCTGTTGGAACGGTTCATACATTTTGTCTCCAATCCATAATTCTATCGGTGAAAGATTGAACATGATGTTATGGTAACGATAAGCAGTATCCCCTCCGAATAACTGAGAGAAGACAATCTTTACCGTTACAGGATTTTCCAATCCTCCATCGCATATAACGCTATCAGGAAGCAATACAAAATGATACATAGAATCCTCCATTTGCAAAAATTCATAACCCGCCTTAACTTGGACTACTCCTATTTCACGCAAAATTGAGGATATGTATTCATCCGTTATGACAGATGCCATAGGTGTTAAGTCCATGTAAATCGTCAATGAATCCTTTGACACTGTCTTACACGCATTACCTTCTGATATTGTGTTACCATGATAATAAGAGACCCTCATTTCTCCATGATAAGTACCTTTCATTTCAAAAAGTGCTCTTTGGATTTCCGATGATGAAAACTTTGGCTCATCATTATTGCAGCTTGAAATGAATACCAAGGCGATGAACAGAATAATTGTGGTTATTTGCTTCATGCTATTTTCTTTTTCTCGTATGGCTCCATGGAGAGATTAATTTATAATGCAGAAACGTGAGCCAACTATGCCACGTCTAAGTGAAGGTCGTAGGAAACCATTAGTGCAGATGTAACAATAGCAGCCCACGCTATATGCGT
>CAZYXN010000053.1:0-18206 GCA_964651105.1 uncultured Muribaculum sp.
TTTCCACCAATTATAAGATCCCCCAGGTTTCCTCATTGAGTTAAAATATCTAACACCTGTTCATTTTATCTGAGTCATAATTTGCTTTTTTTGAAAATTATATTTTAACAATATTTAATTGCTGTAGATAAACTGTAAAATTATAGTTCGATAAAGTACCGTACTATAGAAAGAAAAAGGTTCCGAATTTGCTTTCGGAACCTTTTTCTTTCTATAGTACGGTTGACAATCTTATCACAACAATCCGTTTCCGGCTTTAATTATATCAATCATTATCGGTTTCAATCCTCCCACAAAGCATTCAACCGCTATGACCATAAGAATCAGCCCCATCAATCTCATCATTACGTTATTCCCCGTCTCGCCGAGTATTCCTACCAGCTTCGTCGACGCTCTCAAAATAAGATAAGTGATGACGTATATTATCGCAATGCTTGAAAACAGCGTCAGTTTCATCTGCCATGTGTTGGCATCCTCCATCAGCATAATACCGTTGGCAATCGCGCCGGGACCGCAAAGCATAGGAATTGACAGCGGTGTTATAGAAATATCATTGGCATAGACCTTGACTTCCTCATCCTTTAGCTTAGTGTTGGAGTATTGGGCATGAAGCATGTCATATCCGATTTTCATGATTATGATTCCGGCGGCAATCCTAAAACCGTTGGCTGAGATGCCGAATAAAGAGAACAGAATCTGACCGCATATAGTGAACGCCATCAATATAATGAACGAGATGATTGTGGCTCTCTTCACAATTTGATTACGCTGGTCATAATCCAATCCTTTTGTCATCGACAACAACACAGGCATAGTGCCGAGCGGGTTGGTCAACGTAAAAAACGAAGTCAGGCAAATAAATGCAAATGGTAATAGGTTGTCCATATACACACTGTGGTTAAGATTATCGCAAAATTATATATTTTTTTTCGCACACCGATTACATATGTATAAAAATTTTTAACGTCTCGAAACATAAAAGCGGCATACCACTCAATAGTGATATGCCGCGAGAATATTTGATTTAGAAAAGCTGTCAACGGTAAGCGCCTGATGTCTGAGCGACAGGCACAGGCTGTGCTACGGGCTGCGCGGCTGCCGGCTGTACGGCCGCAGGCTGATAATAACCATTTACCGGAACCGCCTGTGTTGTATTAGGCTGGGCATAAATCGGAGTCGGACCGGATGGTTGAGCCGGTGTTGCATTCTGAGGCTGACCTACCTGGGGCTGCGCATATGCAGGCGTCTGAGCCGGAGTCTGTACAGGCATTTGCTGAGACACTTGCTGCGGCTGTGGTTGCTGCGGAGCATAAACAGCCTGTTGAGGCTGCTGAGATGCTGCAGGCTGCTGATTATATGCCGGAGCCTGAGCGGCCGGGGAAACTTGCTGCATCTGTGCCGACTGAGCATTCTGAGGAACCTGGCCATACATCATCTGCTGTTGTGGAGCAGGCATAGACGGTTGTCTTATCGGGTCGGGAGCATCGGTTTTCAATACATCGATTTTACCCATATTGGAACGATCCACAATCAGTTCAAACGGATATTGAACAGTAGGACATCCGGCTTCTGTAACCCTAACTATAAACGAGGCGTTGTTTCCGGTTATTCCTCCCATCTGGAATGAATATCTGTCTTCCGTAACTTTGTCCAACGGTATTATTGTGCTGTCGGGGCACATGACCTCAACTCGTTTATAATACATGCCATTATCATTAGAGGTATTCCAGGCTTTTTTCAAATCAAAATCCACAAGCACGCGATCATTCGTGTTCGGAACAAGCCCTGTCCCTACAACCTTCACATCATAGTCCTTAATATACCATATAGGCACTCTGACAGGATAATCGGCAGAAACCAAACCGTCATATTTCAACGCAAACCGATATTCATATTGCTTAAGTTCATCGGATGCATCGGCAGGAATCGCGATACGGCAATCATAGCTCAACGAGTTGCCCTCTATATTTTTATTTTCTTTACGTGTGTCAATCTGTATATCGCAAGTATTAGTGCGGTCAATAACACGTGCCTTTTCACAATCGATGTATGACGGCATAATCATAGACAGCTTGCCATTATAAAACTGATGGTTAAATCCGATAGGCTCATTATTGTTCAGTTTGAATACAAGCTGATTATCCGGATCAATGACCACAACGCCATACATACCGTCGCGAGAAATCACAGCACGATTTCCGCACAACATAGCGACATTATCAAATTGCGGAGGCAGAATAACAGATCCACGATAAGTCAGTCCGTAAAGTCCGTTATCTTCAATCACGGCCAAAGCGGTTCTATAATCTGTTTCTTTCGCAGACGGCAGTTTATAGTCCACCGGTTCCTTTCCAGTCAATTCCATACGCCGCAACCTCATGGCACGGTCAAATCGGAACAATCCGTTTTTCGCTCCTAACGCATATCCGGCATCGCCATCAAGTGTCGGGACGACTTCCTTATGCAGAGTCTCTACCGCCGATTTTTTCACATCAGCCGGGTCAAGAGCGAGAGGCACCGCCACCATTGACGATCCATCAATCATATATACTTTCTTCTTGGCCACACACATAGCCTTTCCGTCATTAAAAGAAGACAGGAAAGCTATGTCACCGGGCTCCACACCCGAAACAGGAAGAATCTCAAATGAAGAGTTTATAACGTCATATTGCAATGTCCCGGAATCGCTGTCAGGCCAACTTTTAGTGATCGCCTTGCCTTCAAAAAACGGGAATGCCTCAATAAACGGACCAATAAGCCGCTCTCCGTCAGTAGCCAGATAAAAATAGCTCTTATCTTTTTTTATCGGCATAAATCCGGATGAAAAGCCGCCCATTCCTGAAACTATTTCATACTCCCCTTTTGAAACATCCTTGATATTGCCGTTGTAATCCACGATAGCGACAAACCGACCGTCTTTAATGACCTGGGCATGCCCTTCGGAAAAAGGCATAATGCTATCGTATTCCAACGGCAAAATAGTTTTGCCAGACCCGTCGATAAGTCCGACCTTACCTTGTTGTTTAATTTGATACAGACCGCTTTCAAGCAACTTGATGTTCTCATATTGTGGGAGAACCGCCCACTTTGCAACTTGCGCAGAAACAGATGGCGCAATAATACAGCCTAAGATAAAGGCATTAATCAAACGAACGTACTTCATTTTCCCGTCAATTAATTTTCACTTTTAATAACAACGCATCTAAAGCCTCATAAATAGTTTGAAACTAAAAACGCTTATATTACTAAAACCCCTAATTTGAAAACAGGTTCACAACGGGTATGTGAAGATTTATTAAATGCCATTCATTTCAGTCAAGTATTTCCAGTATCTTACCGGCATATCCTGCCGTTGTTTACGAGGATTCAGACGTTCCATAATCGCAGTGGATTTGAAATATGTACGCCAAAGACGCTGAAAAAGAAGTTCATCGCCATCCAATTGCTTTTCCGACAATTTCCCTGTCGACATATAGTCCATACCGCTATCAAGATGTATTCTTTTTAACTCTTGCCGGTCATAATAATAGCCGTAATCCCTTGCACGGTCATAAATTATGAACGGTTGGTCTCCAAACCGGTCTTTGAAATGGGTCAATGTCATCGGAAGAATATCGAATATCGGCTCAATCATGGCGAAATAAGTGCCGTCAACACCTTTCTGAAATCTCACAAACTGCAACATACGATGCGCTTCTCCCCTCACCCGGCGGCATTCTTTTAATACCGTAAGAACAGATTCATCAGAAAAATCAGTTTCTATTGATTGGTCAGATGTTACAGCTCTACACACAAAACGGAACGCGACAAACGGAAATCCGGGACTATCGGTCAAAAATGCAGAGACCAACGCGCTCCTTGCCGCTGTAGATATCACTTTTGACAACTTCGTCCATACGCGACGTGATTTCTCACCGTCAGTCACCACCTCATGCAAATCATCATAAAACAGAGGCAACTGGTCGGCCGGAGCATACAATCCGTCAGGAACTTCTTTTCTTGCGAATGAGTCAAACACGGCGGTCAACATGCCGTCAAACGTACCGTCAAACTTATATATGCTCATGAGAAATCAAATGTCAATTGTCGAGTGTCAACATTATTCTTCCGCTCGACAAGCTGTCGGCGCACATATTCGGGCGACACATCCGCGATGGAAGGCGCCGCGAGTTCTCCGCATGTTATAAAATATTTCGCCCTATTCATAGCCACTCCTATTTTCTTCAAATTATAGGATGTAAGCCGACGAAACTTTCTGGCATTCACAATAAGCGTCGCAGATTTCACTCCAATTCCCGGCACCCGCAAAATCATCTCATACGGAGCCTTGTTTATATCTACCGGAAACACCTGAGGATTCCTCAACGCCCACCCAAGTTTAGGATCGACCTCAAGATCAAGATTAGGGTTATCAGGATCGGTTATCTCTTCAGCCCTGAAATGATAAAATCTCATAAGCCAATCAGCCTGATACAGGCGATTTTCTCTTACAAGAGGGGGCTGCTTCAATGCAGGAAGACGTTTGTCATACTCATTTACCGACACATATCCGGAATAATACACTCTTCTCATGGTCGGCATACTATAAAGTGATGAAGAGAGCCGCAAAATCTGTCGGTCAGTATCAGGTGAAGCCCCCACTATCATCTGTGTGCTCTGACCCGCAGGAACAAAACGGGGAACATGCTTCATGCGTTTTCTGTCCTCGGCGCATTCAAGAACCCCCTGCCGTATGTAACCCATAGGCTCATAAACACTCTTATGATCTTTTTCAGGAGCAAGATATTTCAGCGATTCCTCACGGGGAATCTCGATATTCACACTCATCCTGTCGGCATATCTTCCCGCCTCATTGACCAGCTCTCTTGACGCTCCCGGAATGCTTTTCAGATGAATATAGCCGTTAAAATGGTGAACCTCCCTCAAATCTTTCGCTATACGCGTAATCCGCTCCATCGTATAATCAGGGTTTCTCACCACTCCTGAACTCAAAAACAAGCCTTCGATATAATTACGGCGATAAAACTCCATCGTAATGTTCACAATCTCGCTTACCGAGAGCGTGGCACGAGGTATATCATTGCTACGGCGATTTATACAATACGCGCAATCATACATACAGTAGTTTGTAAGCATAATCTTCAACAAAGATATACAGCGGCCGTCAGCAGCAAAACTATGGCACACACCAATCCCCCCGACAGTATTTCCAACTCCCTTGCCGTCATTACGCCTAACTGTACCGCTCGATGAGCATGAGACATCGTATTTTGCGGCAGCCGCCAATATTTTCAATTTTTCAAGAACCGCTTCAGTCATAATGCACAAAGTTATGACACGAAGATACAGAAATCAGGCACACCCAAGTTAAAAATTGTTTAAAGCTTTGCGCAGACGATTGACAATCCCCATCTCGGATAAATCAACAAATCATCAGGGGACTGGCTCGTAAAACGCTCGATCGCTATCGACGGATTAATACGCCGAACTATGTCAACACACAAATCAATATATTCATCAACACTGAAACGGCATATGTCATATTTCCCTTCAGCGACATCCCAGGCCATACGCGTACCTTTAATCAACTGAAGCTGATGGAACTTAACGGTCGACACCGGCAACTCTGAAACAGCATCCACCGTTTCAAGCATCATCTCCCGACTCTCTCCCGGAAGCCCCATAATAAGATGCAATCCCGACATGACACCTCTCGCGGCAGTGCGGAGCACGGCATCGACAGTCTGTTGCCAAGTATGACACCGGTTTATAAGCTCAAGTGTCGAATTATGACTGCTTTCAGCTCCATATTCAACAAGCAAAAAAGTTCTTCGGCTCAATTCTTCAAGATAATCAAGAAGAGAATCAGGCATACAATCAGGACGCGTTCCGATGATAATTCCGACGACATCCTTCACCGACAGAGCTTCTTCATACAACCGCCTCAGATTTTCCACCCGGTCATGAGTGTTTGTATAAGCCTGAAAATACGCCAAGTATTTCATCTGAGGATACTTTCCGGAAAAAAAGCGTTTCCCCTCTTCAAGCTGTTCAGACACGCTTTTACAAGGAGCGCAATATCCGGGATTGAAGGTCTGGTTATTGCAATAGGAGCAACCCCCTGTCCCTACCGTTCCATCACGGTTAGGACATGAAAAACCGGCATTGATTGAAATTTTCTGTACTTTGCAATCGAAATGCTCTTTCAAAAATGCGCTGAAATCCCGATACATCAAAGACGCGTTGTCTTATTTAGCAAATAAGCATCCAATATGGTCATTGCCGCCATCGCCTCCACAATGGGCACAGCCCTTGGAAGGACACAAGGGTCATGCCTGCCTCTTGTCTGCAACTGGACAGCTTCCCCTTTATCATCGACCGTATCCACTGGTCGCAGCAACGTCGCAACCGGCTTAAACGCCACCCTGAAATAGATATCCATCCCATTTGAGATGCCACCCTGAATGCCTCCGGAATGATTTGACACAGTGCGCAGATTATGCGTGTCGCCCGAGGGTACGAACGGGTCAATCATTTCCGAACCACGCCGTCCCGCCTCATCAAATCCCATGCCGTAATCAAAACCTTTAGCCGCATTGATTCCTAACATCGCAGCGCCAAGCATGGCATGCAGTTTACCAAACGCAGGTTCGCCCAGTCCTACCGGAACTCCGGTAATAACTCCGGTAATAACTCCGCCGACAGTATCCCCCTCTTTCTTCACATGTTCAATCAACTCTATCATCTCAGCCGCTTTATCGGCATCCGGACATCGGACAATATTGTCATCAATACATGAAATGTCATAATGGGTATAGTCTTTTTCAAGACGTATGTCACCGACCTGCGATGTATAGGCATACACGTTTATACCAAGTTTCTCCAATGCCTGTCGGGCAAAGGCGCCACCCACAACACGCGACAAAGTCTCACGAGCGGAGGAACGCCCTCCTCCACGGTGGTCTCGCAGTCCGTATTTTTCCGTGTAGGTGTAATCGGCATGAGAAGGCCGGAAAGTGTGACGTATATTTTCGTAATCAGAAGAATGCTGATTGGCGTTCTCAACCATAAATCCAATCGGAGTCCCGGCAGTCACGCCCTCAAAAACTCCGCTAAGGATTTTCACTCTGTCTTTCTCGTCACGCGATGTCACAATTGATGATTGTCCGGGACGGCGACGATCCAGTTCCGATTGGACACGATTCATGTCAATCTCAATTCCGGCAGGCATTCCATCGATCACTCCGCCTACCGCCACTCCATGAGATTCGCCAAAAGTAGTAAGACGATATATATGTCCGAAAGTATTCATTTCAAAGGGTTTTATCCTGGAAACACAGCAATATCGGCAACAGAGCCACGCACATATCGAATCAGATCGTCAGGAGCGATTTCAAACTGCAGACCTCTCACGCCGGCACTGACATACACTGTATCAAATTTTTCTATCGTCGAATGAAAAAATGTAGGAAAAGCCTTTTTCATTCCTATCGGCGAACATCCGCCACGAATATAACCGGTCAGACCAAGCAGTTCTTTCATAGGAATAAGGTCGGCTTTCTTCGCTCCGGCGACTTTAGCGGCGGCTTTCAAGTCGACCTCCATATTTCCCGGAATCACACACACGAAATAGCCGCATTTTTCGCCATGAAGCACCAAAGTCTTGAAAACTTTTTCAATATCTTCCCCAAGCTCAGACGCGACATGGTCGGCTGCGAGATTGTCTTCATCAACCTTATATGGGATAAGTTTATAAGCAATCTTCGCCTTGTCAAGCAGACGAGCGGCATTAGTCTTTGCAATTCCTGACATTTCTTTCCAATTCTTTTTGCAAATATAACGATTAAATTCGGGTAAACTCGGATTTAAGTCCAGAATAATTGCAAACACGCCCGAATGGCCTACATAACAATCAATTAACGATGCCGTTCACCACATTCGACTATCATATATTTTCGACATAAAAACCTAAGCGGAGGTAATTGCGCTATCACACAATACCCTCCGCGAACATCAGAGACGTTACCCCAGCTCCTTCTCCATCTACCGGCAATCAGCCTGAGCCGGGGAATCAACAATAATCACATCTCCGTTTTAAGTTTTGCGACCCACTCTTTGATTCTACCGGGAGTAAGTTCCTCTTTATTAACCTGGTCAAGACACAGCCCGACATACACGCCATCGATAAAAGCGGGAGAATTGTCAAAATCATAAACACTCGCATCAAACGCGCCGATAAACTTCGCGCCCGTCTTCTGCAACCGGTTATACAACTCGCCAAGAGCACCGCAGAACGTGTCGCTCATAGTCTCATCGCCACATCCGAACAATGCGATCTTCTTGCCCTTCAAATCAACAGCCTCAAGACCGTCAACAAAGTCATACCAGTCGTCCTGCAATTCGCCGTTACCCCACGTCGACGCGCCGAGCAACAACACATCATAAGGAGCCACGTCAGACGGAGCAGAATCAGCGACATTGTGTATATCATCTTTAGCAACACCGAGAAGAGCGCCAATCTCATCAGCCACCTCAGCGGTCATGCCAGTATTTGATCCGTAAAAAATTCCTATTTTTTTCATCGTTAAGGGTCTTTATACTCTTATAACACTCCATTAACGCCAATGTTCAAAACCGAATAAAAATATCAGAACGCGAGATGGAAACTGACCCTTATTCCCCAGTCGGGCGCCCTGGGAGTATTACGGTAGCTCAGACGCCAGACAGAATCAATGCGCAACACACGCAATACATTATCTATGCCGGCGCTTATTTCCATGTAGGGAGTAGACGACATCATAGTAGTATACGCATTGTATGGGAACACGAAAAGATCCTTGTTGTAGATCGGATTATTTCTGTCGCTCAAATGTCCCCACAAGCTTTTGAAATTGACAACTTCGCGCAACTTCAGTTTCTTCACAAGCGGAATGCGATTGAATATCAAGCCGTTCATCCAATATGTAAGGTCAATCGACGCATAGGTGTCATTGATGAATTCCAATGGATTCATCAATGCATAACTTTCCGGCTGGATAGTATAAGAAAGGTTTGCGTCGGGCAAACACAAATCCATATACGGGGAGGGCGACCATGAATGGCCGGCCTTGGCGATAGCGTCAAGATAGCCGAATGCGGAAAACCAGAAACGCTTGGAGAATTTAAATTCAGTGCGGTTTATCTCAAACATGCTGCCAAACACCCCTTTCGGAGCATAAGTGTGGGACAACTCAAAAACAGGGGCATCAAGATTTATAGGCAAACGGTTGGTCTTTCCCTGAACAAATTTTTCTCCCGGAGCATACCGCAACGCAAGTTTAAACGATGTCTCGTCATAATGGCCGAAACGATTGCCGTAACCGTCGATAAAAGGAATCCACCGGGTAGCCTCCTGACGTTCAAACGAGGCTGCCGCGACAACTGAAAAATTGTTAAGCAGTTCAAGTGTATATTCCAGCACAGTCGCACGCTTGTATGTCACACGCGTATCTTCCATACGTTTGAATGACAGAAATATATTGTCCTGATTAGTCGCGGAATATTTCTGGCCCAATTGATCCAAGTCATACAAAGATGTCAAACGTAAGGAATGAACGGGAAATTCACGCGAATGATATTTCTTATCCCTGAAAGAATATTCAATCTCACCTTTATATTTCCATTTCTTATCCCTGAACCCATATGCGACATATCCGCGAGCAAACCATCTTTTCGACAGGTTGGCGGTAGTCATGCCGCCGGTACGGAGCCGTAGCCCTTCCGCAGTATTAAAAGACACGCTCGTATTGACAGGGCCGTAATCAAACTTGCTCGGATTGCCCGTATGCACATATCCGCTGACGAGCAGCCTTAAAGTCTTTTCCGTCCAATAATAAACAGGCACATGCCGCATACGATCCACCATCTCATCGATATTTTCCTCCCCGCGTTCAAGAGGGATTATCCGTTCGTCGGCCCAAAAACGCATGTCTTTTCCATAAGCGCCATCTTCTATTATCTCAGCCTGGACAAGTTCAAACACGTTTTTATCAGACGGCTCATCAAACGAAAACCCGGAATAGGCATTGTTCCTCCGGGCATATACCCTCGGCAAGCCAGGGAAAACCGACAATTCCACAATCATATCATCCGATTTTTTAAGCCGCGAGCCGTCAGAAGCCTTTTCAAATTCCTGAACAAGAGTGAACGCGTCAAGAAAATTGACATTTATCGTGTGAGGCAAAAACATCTCCACTCTCTTTACAAACATTGTGGTGTCATTCTTGGGCACATAAAGTTTCCCGATGAATCCCCATGTCTCGGGAGTGTGAGGCACGAAACTCAACACAATACACGAATCGCCCTCCAGCTCGATTGTGTCGGTAAGATAATATTTGTAGAAATCAGGCCCTATCTTGGCAAGAGGGCTCACAAACCGGTTCTGAAGCAGGGTGACATCGTTGTCATATATATCTATTTCGCGGAACACGTCCTCCAATACCTGACGTGACGCGTCGCGGTCATGCGATATGTTGTCCACACCCTCCTGACGGAGACCACGCACCACCTCTTTCTTCTTTTCCCCGTGACCGGAATATTTCACATCCGATACCTTTTCCTTGACCATAAAATTAAGAATCGGAAGCCCCGACACTGCCGATGTGTCGACATATTCCTGCATAAACTTGAATTTATCGCCAAGCCACGCATAATTGCCTTCCGGATTAAAATCATTTATAGCCATCGACAGACGTTCATATTTCCCGAAGCTATAAAATTCATGCCGGCGGGGATCGTTGTTCTCTCTGGCGTTTCTTATCCTGGTGACAAGATCGACGGCAGGATTATTCTTTTTGCTGTATTTCTCCTTTTTAGGTTTAACGACAATTTCCGACAGCTGAATACCGGTAGGAGCCAACTCCACAATAAGCTCGCGCCCGATCGCCGCTGCCGCCAGCGGCACAGTCTTGACCGTATAACCCATTACGGAAAATCGCAGACTGTCGGCCGAGGCATTCTTCCATATAGAGAACTTGCCCTGGCCGTCGGTCAGTTTTCCCTCTTTCGTAGATGGAATATATACCGCGACATATGGTATCGGCTCACGGGAAAGAGAATCAATGACAGCCCCCGAAACAAGAATGTCCCGAGCCGACACGCTCACTGAAACCGCCAAAAGCAGCCACGAAAATATGAGAACTCTGATAAATGTGTTTATTGAAATTTTTTTCAAAATTTTGTAGTCAGATTCTTTTATTCCATCAAACGATTTTATCTTTGCAAAGATAATAAAAAAACAAGCATCGAATGGCAAAAGAAATTGAACGTAAGTTTTTAGTCGTTAACGATTCATACAAAGCGTTAAGTTACAAATATATAAATATTCAGCAAGGCTACATTTATACCGATAAACGGGCTGTGATCAGGGTGAGAATACGCGATACTGACGCATTCCTGACTATCAAGGGCGAAAACAGGGGAGCCGAACGCGACGAATGGGAATATAAAATCCCTCTTTCCGACGCAAAAGAGATGCTCGCCAACCTTTCAACCGGAGCAATTGTCGCCAAAACAAGATACTTGATTGACTTCGGAGGATTCAAATGGGAAGTCGACGAATTCGACTCCCCCGTCAACGGACTTATTGTCGCTGAAATCGAGCTTCCCTCATCAGACACCGCGTTCTCTCTTCCACCGTTTATCGGAAAAGAGGTTACCGGCGATCCGGCTTATTACAACTCGTCGATCGCAGCCGCAGGCCGATTATCTTAACTCAAGCTTCACCACATTTTCCACATGGGCCGTGTGGGGAAACATATCCACCGGCTGAATCGCGATAAGCTGATATTTCGCGTCCAGAAGAGCTATATCACGAGCCTGTGTCGCAGGATTGCAGCTTACGTACACTATGCGCTTAGGTTCGGCATTGAGAATTACATTCACCACATCCTCATGCATTCCGGCTCGCGGAGGGTCGACAATCATAACATCAGGGCGTCCATGCTCGGCAATGAACCTGTCGGTCAGTATATCCTTCATGTCACCGGCATAGAATTCAGTATTGTAAAGCCCGTTTGCCTTGGCATTGATTTTAGCGTCTTCAATCGCTTCGGGCACATATTCGATACCAATGACCTTTGAAGCCTTTTTCGCTATAAAGTTGGCAATTGTCCCGGTACCGGTGTACAGGTCATAGACCAGCTCGTCGCCTATAAGCCCGGCAAATTCACGGGCCACACTATACAACCGGTAAGCCTGACGGGAATTGGTCTGATAAAATGACTTCGGCCCGATTCTGAACTTCAGCCCCTCCATCTCCTCCTCTATGTAGTCCCTTCCGCTGAACAGAATGACATCCTGGTCGCCTATCGTGTCGTTAACCTTCATATTGACCACGTACATCAGCGACGTTATCTCGGGAAAACGAAGTTTTACAGCGTCAAGCAACCGTTCAATCTCCGGTCGGTTATCCTCGCCAAACACCATAACGACCATCACTTCTCCGGTAGAAGCTATGCGTATCATCAATGTGCGCAAAAAACCGGTCTGCGCTCTCAGGTCATAAAATGACAATCCGCAGTTTTTTCCATATTCCTTGATAAAAAGGCGTATACGGTTGCCGAGGTCGTCCTGCAGATGACACGCCTCGATATCAAGCACTTTATCAAAAGCGCCGGGGATATGGAATCCGGCCGCGTCGCGGTCGGCAAACTCCTCTCCCGAATTCAGCTGCTCGAAAGTGAGCCATTTTTTATTCGAGAAAGTGTATTCCATCTTGTTTCTATAATTCCACACCGATTCCGAACCAATAATCGGAGACACTTCCGGAGCCTCCACTTTGGCTATACGCTGTATACAATCCTTCACTTGCCGCTGCTTGCACTCCAGCTGGAATTCATAAGGCAGATGCTGCCAACGGCAGCCGCCGCATATGGTAAAGTGTCCGCATTTAGGAGCGACTCTAATCTCTCCTGGACAAACCATCCTTTCTATCCGGCCCTCAGCATAATTTTTCTTTTTCTTGGTCAGTTTGATGTCAACGACATCGCCCGGAGCTCCATAAGGAATAAAAACAACCATTTCATCGACCCTCGCAAGAGCATTTCCTTCGGCGGCAACATCCGTAACCGTCACATTTTCCAATATAGGCAATTCTTTTCTCTTCCTTGACATGACTAACCTGTTTTATCGTCAAAAATTTACACTGTTCAAAAATTTGCACAAAAGTACGCAATTATCTTCATTCGGAGAGTTGCATTGTTAAGATATTTGCGGATATTTTTGTATCTTCGCGGAAAAAATAAATCAGAATGGCAGAAAATTCTCTACTTTCACGTCTTGACGGCATAGAATCCCGATTTGAGGAAGTAAGCACATTGATCACCGATCCTAATGTGATTTCCGACATGAAACGCTACGTAAGGCTTACCAAAGAATACAAGGATCTTGAGAAATTGACTACCGCCACGCGGACTTACCGTAATCTGCTTGAAAATGTGAAAGAAGCGCGGGAAGTGCTTGAGACCGAAACCGACGAGGAGATGAGAGCCATGGCTAAGGAAGAACTTGATTCATCATCAGCCAAAATTCCGGCAATGGAGGAGGAGATAAAACTGCTTCTCATCCCTGCCGACCCCGAGGACGGCAAAAACGCCATTGTGGAAATACGCGGCGGCACTGGCGGCGACGAAGCCGCGATATTTGCCGGCGACCTCTTCAAAATGTATTCAAAATACTGCGAGTCTAAAGGATGGTCGGTCGCTGTGACAAGTTTCAATGAAGGAACTGCCGGAGGATTCAAAGAGATAGTGTTTTCCGTGACAGGCGAAGGCGTATACGGCATACTTAAATACGAGAGCGGCGTACACCGCGTGCAGCGCGTTCCCGCCACTGAGACCCAGGGGCGCGTACACACTTCGGCCGCCACTGTGGCCGTGCTTCCCGAAGCCGAAGAATTTGATGTGGAAATCAATGAGGGCGAAATAAAATGGGACACTTTCCGAAGCGGCGGCGCCGGAGGCCAGAACGTGAACAAGGTCGAGTCGGGAGTGAGACTGCGCTATATGTGGAAAAATCCGAATACAGGCGAGACCGAAGAGATTCTTATCGAATGTACCGAGACTCGCGATCAGCCCAAAAACAAGGAACGCGCGCTGAGCCGGCTCCGCACATTTATATATGATAAGGAGCATCAGAAATATCTCGACGATATCGCTTCGCGCCGCAAGACAATGGTCTCTACCGGCGACCGTTCGGCTAAAATCCGCACCTACAATTATCCGCAGGGACGTATCACCGACCACCGCATAAACTACACCATCTACAATCTCTCCGCCTTCATGGATGGAGACATACAGGATTGCATCGATCATCTGATAGTTGCGGAAAATGCGGAAAAACTTAAAGAATCAGAACTGTAAAGATAACCATTATGGAAAGAAAGGAATTAGTAGAGAATATTCGTCATAAAGGCAGTTTCCTTTGCGTCGGACTTGACCCCGACATCAAAAAGCTTCCTGAAGTTGTTTTGCGGAAAGACAATCCCATTCTTGAATTCAACAAGGCTATAATTGACGCGACGGCAAAGTTCACTGTCGCCTACAAGCCAAATCTCGCTTTCTATGAAAGCATCGGCCTTGAAGGCTGGATAGCGCTTGAAGAGACCGTCAAATATATAAAGACAAATTATCCCGACCAGTTTATCATCGCCGATGCAAAACGAGGCGATATCGGAAACACCTCGCAGATGTATGCCCGCAGTTTCTTCGAACACATGGATGTCGACGCAGTCACTGTGGCTCCTTACATGGGGGAAGACAGCGTAACGCCGTTTCTCGGTTACAACGGAAAATGGGTGATTCTTTTGGCTCTCACATCCAATAAGGGAAGCCATGATTTCCAGTTCATCGCCGACACCGACGGAAAACGCCTTTTTGAGCAGGTAATTGAAAAATCATCCCGATGGGCCTCACCACGGGAGATGATGTATGTGGTCGGAGCCACGCAAGGCAAGATGTTTGAGGATATACGCAAGGTTGCCCCTGAAAGTTTTCTTCTGGTACCCGGTGTCGGCGCTCAGGGAGGAAGCCTTGAGGAAGTGGCGCGCTATGGCATGATTGCTGATTGCGGGTTGCTTGTCAATTCATCACGCGGCATCATTTATGCCTCCAACGGCGATGACTTTGATGTGGCCGCCGGGCGTGAAGCTGAAAAACTCCGCAACCAGATGTGTGAACTTTTGAAAGTAAACCACATCATTTAGCGATTTTTAATAACCGAGTTCTACAAAAATATATTACATTTGCGACATCGTTTATTTAATATATAACCAAAATGCAAAAGATAGACAATTTTAATTTTGCCGGGAAGAAGGCAATCGTACGAGTTGACTTCAATGTCCCCTTGGATGAAAATGGCAAAATCACCGACGACACCCGTATTCGCGGTGCGCTTCCTACTTTGAAGAAAATTCTTGATGACGGAGGCAGCCTTATCATCATGTCACACATGGGCAAGCCCAAAGGCAAGGTAAATGCTAAATATTCTCTCGGACAAATCAAGGATGACGTAGCCAAAGCCCTCGGCCATGATGTGAAATTTGTATCCGACTGTGTAGGCCCGGAAGCTGCTGAAGCTGCCGCAAACCTTAAGCCCGGAGAAGTGCTCCTGCTTGAAAACCTTCGTTTCCATCCTGAAGAGGAGGGCAAGCCGGTAGGCATTGACAAGGAAGATCCGGCTTACGATGCGGCCAAGAAGGAAATGAAAGAAAAGCAAAAAGAATTTGCAAAGACTCTTGCATCATATGCCGATGTGTATGTGAATGACGCATTCGGAACAGCTCACCGCAAACACGCTTCCACTGCAGTCATCGCCGACTATTTCAAGCCTGAGGACAAGATGCTTGGATTCCTTATGGAAAAAGAGGTGCAGGCTGTCGACAATATCCTTAGCGACATCAAGCGTCCGTTCACCGCTATAATGGGAGGATCTAAAGTATCTACCAAAATCGGAATTATCGAAAACCTTATGGACAAGGTTGACAATCTGATTCTTTGCGGAGGTATGACATATACTTTTGCTAAAGCTCAGGGAGGCAAAATTGGAAATTCAATCGTTGAGGACGACAAGCTCGACCTTGCTCTTGACATCATCAAGAAGGCCAAGGAAAAAGGCGTAAACCTTATCCTCGGCACCGACTGCGTCGCTGCCGATTCATTCAGCAACGATGCAAAGACTATGATATGTCCGAGCAATGACATTCCTGACGGATGGGAAGGTCTTGATGCAGGCCCTGAAACCCGTAAAGCTTTCGCGGCTGCAATCGAGCCGTCAAAGACCATTCTATGGAACGGCCCTGCAGGCGTATTTGAATTTGACAACTTCACCGCAGGCTCACGAGCTATCGCCGATGCAATCGTCAAAGCTACTGACAATGGAGCATTCTCGCTTGTTGGCGGCGGCGATTCAGTAGCTTGTATCAACAAGTTCGGTCTTGCCGACGAAGTGTCATATGTGTCTACCGGAGGAGGTGCCCTTCTTGAGGCTATCGAAGGCAAGGTTCTTCCCGGAGTAGCCGCAATTAAAGGATAATTATACCGGATATGAAATATCACGGGGAGACGGATTCATCTGTCTCCCCTGTTTTTATCACCCCAAGCCATGTGCATGAAAAATGATGAATTCTGGACGTGGATCCACAATCATATCAATGAGAGTCCGGCCAGTCTGATACTCAAATTTCATGGGAAATTCCCATGGATTGACAAAGCTGTAATGCAGATTCAATGTCGCCGAAAAGCCCGTAAGAAACTTGAACAGGAGCTCGCATGCCCGCAATTTTACTTTCCCTCCACACTCTCTGCCGAGCAATGCACCGGCGACCGGCTGGCCACGTTCCATTCATCACTTATAAAAGAAAACGATACCGTTCTCGATTTAACCGGGGGTCTTGGAATCGACTCATTTCATTTCGCGCTGATTGCCCGCTCTGTCACCGTCATCGAGAAGATGCCGTCCCTATGCGAGGCGTTGAGGCATAATGCCGACGTGCTCAAAATCACCAATATAAAAATAGTCAATGACGACAGTTCTGATTTCTTATCGACTACTAGCGAGTATTATGACACCATATTCATTGATCCGGCGCGACGCGGTGCGGAAGGTGAAAGAGTCTACGGATTGAGCGATTGCTCTCCCGATGTGCTTGAATTATTGCCATATATCAAGACTCGGTGTCGGCGCCTGATTGTAAAGGCGTCCCCCATGCTCGACATTACCCAATTGATAAGGGAATTGCCCGGCGCATCGGCAGTTTATGCGGCTGGAAATGACACTGAATGCAAGGAGCTCGTCACTGTCATTGATTTTGGCGGCTCCTCTGAAGAACCTGTCATCCATGCGCTGTCAACATCATCCGACTTCTCGTTCAAACGTTCGGAAGAGACAGCGGCGGAAGCGGTAATCGCCGGTTTTCAGCCGGCAGGCTACCTATATGAGCCAAATCCTGAAATAATGAAAACGGCTCCGTTCAGGTTGCTGTCATCAAAATTCAATATTGCGAAATTAAGCCCTAACACTCACTTGTATTGCTCGGAAAATTTAATTCCGGAATTTCCGGGAACTATATTGAATATCCTGGAGGTCATTGACTACACATCGGCCAACATAAAACGATTCTCCAAAAAATATCCCGTCATCAGGATAGCGGCGCGCAATTTCGGCATGACAGCCGAACAATTACGGAAAAAGCTGAACACTAAAGACGGCGGGACACTGAGATTATTTGCAGCAACCATCTATCCCGATAAAAAAATTATGATTGTGACATCCGAAATCGGCAATACGTTGTGAAATTTTTTTTTAATATCAGAAATATGCGTATATTTGTTCTACAGAAATTCACATATCTATTCAACTATTGAGTCTATCTACTACATAATTTTGTGATGACGTGAATCATTCACACTTCCAATGTAACCAAAGTTCAAGTACATTTTTCACATGGACTCAATGCAATGGCTTCGGCATCAATTGCCGCAAGCCATTGCATCTTTAATTTACGCATTAGCTATTCTCCTGGCAATCAACAAAATCCGACTAATTCGATCAAGTAGACTAATTAGCCGAATCCGCCCAATTAAAAAATTTTTATGGGGTTGCGATAATTTGTACATACTTTGTGTCAAATTATGTATTATCTTTGCAAAAACATTAAAAACATCTAATAC
>CAZYXN010000054.1:0-9495 GCA_964651105.1 uncultured Muribaculum sp.
TAACTGTAGTGATGCCTTCTGCCTTGTCATCAGGAATAGTGATATCAAATTCTTTCTCAAATTCCATGATAAGCTCTACAGTATCAAGGCTATCAGCACCAAGGTCTTTAGTGAATTCTGCTGAATCAGTTACTTCGTTTTCATCAACATTGAGCTTGTCGGCAATAATAGCCTTTACTCGAGATGCAATTTCTGACATAATTTCAAGTTATTAATTAATAATGATTATCAAATTTTGGTGCAAAGTAAGCACTTTTATCCGACATATTAAAACTTTTCAGCCGCAAAAGTATGTTTTTTAGCCAAAACAAGACGTTTTGGCATATTTTTTATCCCTTTAGCCCGATTTTTACGCATTTTCATTCACATAAAATCAACTCCAATTATAGCTTAAATTAAAAAATCTCTCAATTTTTTCTGAAAATTGCTCATATTCGCCCAAACTTTATCACAATTCCAATTGTTATTTAATGTTGTAATTAAAAACAGTCAGATTTATGAGATTTAATTATGCTCCGCTCTACCTCACCGGAGTCCTGGCAACTGCCAGTATCATATGCAGCATAGCTTGCAGCAGTCCGACATCAGAGACCAATAACCCGGTAAATCCTTCAATCGACAATTTTGAAGTGTGCCAAACAGTAAAAACGATTTCCAAAAGCTATCTTTGCGAAGGTGAAGGAGCTGTTTTTGCCGATTCATTAAAAATATACAGCACCGTCCAGGCCAGCGTTCAATGGCCCGACAAATTGGGAGGAAAAGACATCAAGACGCTTCAGGATTCATTGATTAACGCTGTCTATGCCGACAGTTCAGCTACCACAATCGACCAGACTCTATCGGCTTTAGCCAACCGGCCGGAAGGAATCGGCTCTTTCAAGATGCAACCGGTCGACAGCGTCCCGACTTCAACACCGGCAATGGTGTACCAACGCATGACATCAGCGTCGGTAATCTCATTCAATACCGACTATATAGTCTACGCAATCAGCACTTATGCATATTCAGGAGGAGCCCATGGCATTTCAGAGTCCCACTATGTCAACTACGACATCAATTCGGGAAAAGTAATCAATTTCGAAAATGCTTTCATCCCGAATTATGAAAACAAGCTTCTCGATGCTATAAAAAGTTCGCTTATGCAACAATTTTCAGTAACCGACCTTGACGGACTACAAAATCGCGGCATATTCACCGACCAGCTGTTTGTGTCACACAACATCTATCTCAGCGGATATGACATGGTATTCCATTACAATCCATACGACATCGGCCCATACGCTCTCGGGAGCATAGACGTGAGAGTCCCCTACTACACTATCGAGGAGCTGCTGACCCCCGATGTGCGGCAGTTATTGTCCAAGCCAACCTTTTAAATAATCATAAGGATAAGCGATATCCCATAAAAACAACGGATGAGGAGGCATTGACGTGCCGGCGGCGCAACGATCCTTAGCTGCCACAACTTCACGAAAGCGGTCGACGCTCATTTTTCCACGCCCAACCTCTACAAGAGTGCCAACAACGGCACGCACCATATTTCTAAGAAAACGGTCGGCAGAAATCACAAATCTATGCCTGCCGTTTTCTATTTCCTCCCATCTTGCCTCAGAGACCTTGCATATGTTGGTCTTCACGTCGGTATGCAATTTCGCGAAAGATGTAAAATCGGACACCTCCGTCAATATTTTTCCGCACACGTTCATGAGTTCGAAATCAAGCCCCAGCTGAGGCTCCTGCCAACTGAACCCAGCAAGAAACGGAGATTTGCCGCAATGAGTATAATAGTGATAGGTACGTGAAACGGCATCAAATCTTGCATGGGCATCATCATGCACACGCCATATCCCCTCTATTGCAATATCAGGGCCACACAACGCATTAAGCCCGGCAGTCATTCTTTCCAGAATGCGTATATCGTCAGGCAAATCAAAATGCGCCACCATCATACGCGCATTCACGCCAGTGTCGGTGCGTCCGGCTCCGGTTATTTTTACCGGCATGCGAAACACTCTCGCGACCGCATCCTCTATCGTCGACTGGACGCTTATGGCATTAGGCTGAGATTGCCATCCATGGAACCGAGCCCCATTATATGACAATCTCATAAAATATCTGCTCATAGAATCAACCGTAGTAGCGTCAATCGGTTTCAAGATAAGTGTAACCGTAAAGCCCCGAGCGATAATTGCTAAGGAACTCCCTGCCCTCTTCAGGAGTAATCTTTCCCGCTTTCATAGAGGAAGTGACCCACGTCTCGACATTGCGCACCAGACGTTTAGGATTATACTGCACGTAATCAAGCACCTCGTCAACGGTCTCACCATATATTATCTGGTCGATCTCATACCTGTCCTTATAGACATTGATATGCACAGCGTTGGTGTCGCCGAAAAGGTTATGCATGTCGCCAAGAATCTCCTGATATGCGCCCACAAGGAATACCCCTATATAATAAGGAGCGTCCTTTTCCTTAATCTGATGCACAGGCAATGAACTGGATGTTCCGTGATTTGAGATATAATTGGTGATTTTCCCGTCAGAATCGCATGTTATGTCCTGTATGGTGGCAGTCCTTGTCGGTTTTTCGTCAAGACGCGAGATAGGCATAATCGGAAACACCTGGTCTATGGCCCATGAATCGGGGAGCGACTGGAACAGAGAGAAGTTACAGAAATATTTGTCGGGAAGCATTTTTGCAATCTTGCGCAACTCTTCAGGTGCATGCTTCATTGAGGAAGCGATCTCACCCACTTCTCTGGCTATCGACCAGAAAAGTTTTTCTATCTGCGAGCGTGTGCGCAAGTCAAGCATGCCGAGACTGAACAGGTCAAGAGCCTCTTCCCTAATCTGTAACGCGTCGTGCCAGCTTTCAAACAGTCTCGGCTGACTGAGTTTATCCCAGATATCATAAAGCTCGCGGGCAAGTTCATGGTCTTCCTTCGACACCTCTTCCTTATCGTTCCATTCCGGCAATGACGTGGTAGCCAACACCTGGAAAATCAGAATTGAATGATGAGCCGTCAGGGATCGTCCGCTCTCGGTGATGATATTGGGTTGCTTCAGACCGTTTTTGACACACGCGTCAACCAGCGCTGAAATCGAGTCGTTGGCATATTCCTGAATGGAGTAGTTCATCGAGCTTTCGCTTGAAGAGCTTCTCGTGCCGTCGTAGTCCACGCCAAGTCCGCCGCCAATATCTATAAATTCGATATCAAACCCCATCTTACTGAGCTGCACATAAAATTGAGTGGCTTCGCGCAAAGCGTTCTTTATCCGGCGTATCTTGGTAATCTGGCTTCCGATATGGAAATGTATCAGTTTCAGGCAATCGCCAAGATGGTTTTTCTCCAGAAAATCAAGAGCTTTCAGCAATTCGCTCGAGTTAAGCCCGAATTTCGACTGGTCGCCGCCCGACTCTTCCCATTTCCCGGATCCGGAGCTTGAAAGCTTGATGCGTATGCCTATATTGGGACGTATCCCGAGCCGTTTGGCAACCTCGGCAATCAGCAAAAGCTCATTATGCTTTTCCACCACAATATATATTCGGCGGCCCATCTTCTGAGCCATCAACGCAAGCTCCACATAATCCTTATCTTTATATCCGTTACAGATGATCAACGCGTTTTCCGCTATATTGGTGGCAAGCACCGCGTGAAGTTCCGGTTTCGAGCCGGCCTCCAGACCGATATTGAATTTCTTGCCGTGGCTCACAATCTCCTCCACGACCTGGCGAATCTGGTTAACTTTAATAGGATATATTATAAAATTCTGCGCCTGATACTCATACTCAGTCGCCGCTTGCTTGAAGCAACGCGAAATTTTCTCTACCCTATTGTCAAGAATATCGGGAAAGCGAAGCAACATAGGAGCCTCTACGTCTCTCACCTGAAGCTCGTCTACCACTTCCTTCAAATCAACGGATGCGTAGCCCTCGCGCGGAGTCACTGCGACATGACCTTTTTCATTGATGGAGAAATATTTAAGTCCCCATCCGTTGATGTTGTACAGCTCGGTGCTGTCCTCGATACGCCATTTTCTCATCGGCTAATCTGTATTAAAAAAGTGAATATAAATATAATTAAAATACAAAGATAGTCACTTTGCATCAACTTTAAAACAAATAACACAAACATTTTCTTCTTGAACAAATCAGACTCGCAGATTAAACGGGGTTGTGGAGAGGTATACTTTGCTTTTATGAATAATCTTTGTATCTTTGCATAGATTAATATGACTTATGACAGGGTACACTATATTTCGCCTCGTTTGCCTGACAACTCTATGGCTGATACTCTGCTATCTGATGATAGCGGGACGCGGCCTGACGGCATGGACACTGTTTATCATAGTGATTTCGGGAGGCGTGGTATTCATACCGCTGTATAAAAAATATATCCGTGACGGCAATGGAAAACGAAGATAGCAAACACAGCTCTCCATATCCTCTCCTTGGCAATATCGACTCCCCTTCCGACTTACGCAGGCTCCCAATGGAACAGCTGCCGGAAGTATGCTCCGAGATTCGCAAATTTCTTATCGCCTCGCTTTCAAAAAATCCGGGACATTTTGCGTCAAGCATGGGAGCCGTAGAGCTAACCGTCGCCCTCCATTATGTGTTCAACACGCCTTATGACCGCATCGTATGGGATGTGGGCCATCAGGCATACGGACACAAACTGCTCACCGGCCGCCGCGACCGCTTCTCTACCAACCGCAAACTTGGCGGCATCAGCGGATTTCCCAATCCGGAGGAGAGCGAATATGACACGTTCACAGCCGGTCACGCATCCAACTCCATTTCAGCGGCACTGGGGATGTCGGTGGCTTCAAACCTCAACAAGGAGGCTCCGCGCCGCAATGTAGTGGCCGTGATAGGCGATGCGTCAATCAGCGGCGGCCTCGCCTTCGAAGGGCTCAACAATGCGAGCACCACTCCAAACAATCTGCTTATCATACTCAACGACAATGACATGTCGATTGACCACAACGTGGGAGCCCTGAACTCTTATCTCACAAATCTTAACACGACCAAGGGATACAACAAGTTCCGCCTTAACCTGTATAAAATATTACGGAAACTTCATCTCGTCAGCGAACGTCAAAGAGGGTTCATATTGCGCTTCAACAACAGCCTGAAATCACTGCTCGGACGGCATCAGAATATATTCGAGGGTCTCAACATAAGATACTTCGGGCCGTTTGACGGACATGACGTAGAGAAGATAGTGAGGGTGCTCAATGACATAAAGGACATGAACGGCCCGCGCCTTCTCCATCTCCGCACCGTAAAAGGAAAAGGTTTCGCTCCGGCGGAACAGGATCCGGCCCAATGGCACGCTCCCGGGAAATTCGACCCGCAGACCGGAGAAAGAGAACACGAGGCTTCCAACGGCTGTGTCAAATACCAGGATGTATTCGGCGAGACCTTATTGGAACTCGCGCGGCAGAATGACAAGATTATCGGCATAACCGCCGCGATGCCGTCGGGCACTTCAATGAGCATAATGCAGGCGGAAATGCCCGACAGAGTGTTTGATGTTGGAATCTCAGAAGGCCATGCGATAACGTTTGCCGGAGGACTTGCCAAAGACGGACTGCGGCCATACTGCGCCATATATTCGTCATTTCTGCAACGCGGCTATGACCAAATCATCCATGACGTTGCGATAATGAAGCTTCCGGTCACGCTATGCATAGATCGGGCAGGAATCGTAGGAGAAGACGGAGTGACCCATCACGGAGTTTTCGACCTGGGCTATCTCAGAATAATTCCCAATCTTATCGTCGCGGCTCCGAGAAACGAAGAGACGTTACGCAATCTTCTCTACACATCCCAGGCAGCCAATCATGGCCCGATGGCTATCAGATATCCGCGCGGCAAAGGACGCACAAAAGACTGGCGTTCGCCGATGAAAGAGATTCCAACAGGAAAAGGTATAAAAATGAGTGACGGAAACGATGTAGCCGTATTTTCGCTCGGAACCATAGGCAATATGGTGGAAAACGCGGTGGCACGCGCTTCGGAAGCGGGCATAAACGCAGCATGGTATGACATGATATTTCTCAAGCCTCTCGACCGGGAGCTGCTCAAAGAAGCCGCTGAAAAAAACGTCACCATCATCACGGTCGAAGACGGGGCCAAAAACGGAGGGTTTGGCTCGGCTGTGACTGAATGGCTCAATGACAACGGTTATCATAATCAAGTCATACGCATCGGTGTTCCCGACAATTTCGTATTCCACGGAAAAGTGCCGGAACTTATGAGCATGTGCGAGATGGATGAGGACGCAATCTATCGAGCCATAATTTCAACAACCCAAAACAAGCAAAAATGAGAATAGTGATTGCCGGCGCAGGCGAGGTGGGTACACACTTGGCCAAATTGCTGTCTCGCGAAGAGCAGGACATCGTGGTCATCGATCCCGACAGCTACCGCCTTGCCAATCTCGACGCCAACTACAATCTGATGACCTTAAAAGGGAATCCCATATCCTTTAAAGACCTTCGCAAAGCCGGAGTCGAGAAGTGCGATCTGTTTATAGCCGTAACTCCTGAAGAAACCCAGAATATTCTCGCCTGCTCAATAGCGCGCAATATCGGAGCCCAACGGACAGTGGCCCGTATAGACAACTTTGAATTCATGTCGGAAGAACATCAGGAATATTTCACACGCATGGGAGTGAATGCCCTCATTTATCCCGAACTGCTCGCCGCGCAAGAGATATACACGGCTCTTCACCGCACCTGGGTAAGACATTGGTTTGAACTTCACGACGGAGAGATCATAATCTTAGGCGTAAAACTACGCGACAACGCCCAGATTATCGGGATGCAACTGAAAGAGTTCGCCCAAATAAAACATAATTTCCACGTAGCCGCCATAAAACGCCGTCACGAGACCATCATACCGCGAGGCGACGATGTCATCAAAGAGAGCGATATCCTATATTTCGCCACACGCAAAGATCATGTTGACGAACTAATCGAACTCTGCGGCAAGAAAACCCGCAAGATAAAGAAAATAATAATCATGGGTGGGAGCCGTATAGCCATCAGGCTTGTAGCGCTTGCCAAAAACGAGTATGACATCAAGATTATCGACAATAACATGGACACATGCCGGCAACTCCCGGAACGATGTCCCGACTGCGACATTGTCCATGGCGACGCGCGCGACATCGATGTGCTGCGCGAAGAGGGAATAGCCGACACCGACGCGTTTATCGCCCTTAGCAGCAGCAGCGAGACAAATATACTGGCGTGTCTTACCGCAAAAGAATTCGGAGTGGTCAAAAGCATAGCGGAAGTCGAAGACCTTCAATTCATATCGGAAGCCGAAGGACTTAACATCGGAACCATAATCAACAAAAAACTCCTTGCGTCAAGCAAAATATTCCAGATTCTTCTCGATGCCGACTCCACATCGTCGAAATGTCTTGCGCTCGCCGATGCCGAGGTTGCGGAAATAGAAGCAAAACCTGGCAGCAAAATCACACGCGCGGCAGTGAGAAATCTATCTCTTCCACGCGGCATGACCATCGCAGCCCTGATACGTGACGGAAAAGGGATGCTTGTAGGCGGTAACACCGAAGTGCAACCCGGCGATCACGTCGTCGTGTTCTGTCTCTCAGGCTCTATCCACAAGGTAGAAAAACTATTCAACTGACCATGTCATTATTTTCAAATACCCAGCGTGTCAACTTCCCGATGCTTTTAAGAGTCCTGGGATGGCTTTTGATTATTGAATCCATATTCATGACAGTGCCACTGCTGACATGCGCCATCTATGAAGAGCAAGATTTCTGGGCCTTTCTAATTTCAATGGGAGTAACGCTCTCCACAGGCGTGCTGATGACATTTTGCATACGCCCGTCATCATCGTCTATGGCGAAACGCGAAGGATTTCTGCTTACGGCATTGGTGTGGGTCGTATTTTCATTTTTCGGATTAATCCCTTTCACACTCTGCTCCACTCCCCTTGACTTCACCGATGCATTTTTCGAAACGATGTCGGGATTCTCCACAACCGGAGCGAGCATTTATCCCGACATAGATTCATTATCCCACGGCATAAATATGTGGCGCTGTCTTACCCAATGGCTCGGAGGCATGGGAATCATACTTTTCACACTCGCCGTGCTGCCGATGCTCAATCATTCGGGCGGAATGCAGATGTTCAATGCCGAAGTCACAGGTATCACACATGAAAAACTGCGTCCACGTATCAGCCAGACTGCCAAAAGCTTGTGGATGATATATTTTGTCCTTACGGCAATCGTGTGCGGACTGCTTTGGATCGGCCCAATGAATTTTTTTGAAAGCATCTGCCATGCATTTTCAACCATGTCTACAGGAGGATTTTCGACACGCACGGCAAGTATCGCCGCCTGGGACAGCGATTATATCAAAATCATTGTCACAATCTTCATGTTTCTCGGAGGCGTGAATTTCGCGTTGATTTTCAAAGCCATGCATGGCGACTGGAAAAGCCTGGCCAAGAATGACACATTCATGGCCTACATCAAGATAATCATTCTTGCCTATGTCGTTATCGTGGTTGTGATACTGCGCCACAGCAACGATTTCAGCGTTTCGCATCTGGTCATCAATCCTCTTTTCCAGATTGTGACCACCATAACCTCTACGGGCCTGACTGTCGATGACTTTGAAAAAATGGGGTCGTTTGTAATGTCGATACTTTTCATTCTAATGTTTTTCGGAGCATGCGCCGGCTCAACGAGCGGAGGCGCAAAAATCGACCGTCTTCTCTTTCTGCTCAAAAACACAAACAACGAATTATATCGCTCGCTTCATCCTAATGCGATACGGTCGGTACGTATCAACGGCTCCATCATCTCTCCAGATATAGTAGAAAAAGTAATCGCATTTCTTTGCATATATGTCATGATAATAACAGTAGGCGGAATAGCATTGACCGCTTGCGGAATGTCGCTTGTCGACGCATTCTTCAACTCATTTTCCTGCGTGTCCAATATCGGTCTTGTCGCCGATACAGGCGATACCGGAGGACTGTCTGTGATTCCTGACATATGCAAGTGGATTCTTTCGGCACTAATGCTGATAGGCCGTCTTGAGCTTTTCACAGTGTTAATCCTGTTCACCAGGGCATTTTGGAATAAATAAAAAAGGATGACCCTCCCCCCGGAATGTCATCCTTGCGTTTGAAAAATACGGCTTTATTCTGCCGTTTGCTCTTTTCCTTGTCTGAACATTACAGGCAAAGTATACAACACATTAACAGGCTTGCCATTCATACGTCCCGGTTCGAAATGCAACGGCTTGACAGCATCCATAGCCGCCTTGTCAAGTTCCGGAGACACGCTCCTTAACACTTTCACATCGCCAACCGTACCGGTAGTTGTGACAACAAACTGCACAATGACCCTGCCTTGACCGGCATCTTTAGGATATTTCAGATTTTTCATTAAATCTTTCATCAAAACCGATAACTGTCTGCCTGTGTCTGCCAAA
>CAZYXN010000054.1:9505-17916 GCA_964651105.1 uncultured Muribaculum sp.
GGCATCCATACCTCCGGGATATTCAGGCATCTGTTCTACTGCGGTAAACACTTTGTCTTTCAATTCTTCATCAGTAAATTTCTTAGGTTTATCGTCCGATTTTTCACCCATAAGTCTAAATTCGATTGGAAGCACATATCGCACGTTGACCGGTTTTCCATTCATGGTTCCGGGTTCCATTCCATTAATCAATTTGATTACACGCACCGCTTCGTCATCAAGTAACTTATGCCTTCCACGCAGCACTTCCACATTACCGATATCGCCATTTTTCTTCACTATAAATCTAACAATAACTCTGCCGGTTATTGAGTCATCAATAGCCTCTTTCGGATATTTCAAGTTTTTAGATATGAATTTCATTAACTCTACTTCTCCGCCAGGATAATGCGGCATATTCTCCACCCTGTCAAATACGGACTCATCATTCCTGTTTTGCGTGTTCGAAGTTTGGGGTATTTCCGTTTTTACCGGTTCCTTTTCAAAAGATTTCGCATTTCCATAAGATACAACAATTTTATCTTTTTCGACATTTACAACAGTATCTGACTCAATATTATCGACATTATCGACTGCCAGATAATCTTTTTCAAGGGATACCTCTTGACGGTTAACCGGGAAATCAGTAACTTTGGCATCAGAAATCTCTTCGAGTGCCGAAGCCACACTACGGTTTGAAAACAACACGGCGCTCAACGCGATTGCCGGAAGGGCGGCAGCTGCTATCCAGCGACGCCCCGGAGACGTTCTTTTTTGTAACATCATTTTAATACGTTTAGATAAGTTAGAATGATCAAGGCTGTTGGCAATGGACGGGAATCTGGAGCCAACCGCCTTTTTTATAAGCAATAATTGATAATCACGAACGTTAAAACCTTGACGCAACACAGCTTCATCGGTCTCATACTCATGAACCGTGCTCAATTCTTCACGCATAAGCCATGCCGCCGGATTATACCATACCAATATAGTGACAATTTCGGCGATAAAAAGATCAATCGAATGGTATCTTTCCAAATGAGCCGTCTCATGGGCGATAATGGTTCTGCCTCCGTCAATATAATCCTTACGTGACATTACTATTCCGGTCGCCCAGCTGAATGGAGCGATATCGTTACGTTCATGAAGCATGATTTTCCATCGCGAATCAGTTTCAATCGTCTCACAGCTCGACAACAGACGATACATCCGGAAAAATATAACCATCTCCCTAAAAAGGAAAAATATTATTCCTGCGACGTATACGCCTAACCCGACAATCATCCACAATGGAACCGATGAATCAACAACAGCATCAGTTACAACTGCAGCATATTCAGGAATCTCAATAACGACATCAGCCACGGGTTCTGACTGCAACCAAGGCACCTGAATTTCCATGACAAATGGCAACGCAAGAGCCAAGACGTAACATAACAGAATCACCTTACGGTTGAATGAGTGGAATGTAGTTCCGCTTAAACCGAGTTTTACAACAAAATACAACAGTATCAGAACCGCGCCCACCATCATAGAATATGCCAACAGAGTTCCCATAACTATTTTGTTTTATTATCTGCATTATTTTTTTCGACTTCATCTATAAGAGCACGGAGCTCTTCAATGGAAATCTCCTCGTCTTTGACAAAAGTAGAAACAACGCCCAAATAAGAATTCTTGAAAAAACGGGACACAATGGACTTCATCGATTTCAATCCAAGTTCCGATGCGCTGACAATGGCATAGTATCGATAAGTCTTTCCGAACGTTTCGTGTCCAAGATAGCCTTTTCCCTCCAGACCGCGCACTATGGTTGAGATAGTGTTGAAATGAGGCTTCGGGTCATCATAGAATTCCAGAATATCCTTGACAACCAATTTTCCATGTTGCCAGAAATAATTCATTATCTCCTCTTCCTTCGCTGTTAATTCCTTCATTCCAATATTTATTTTAACGTTTCTAATCCTTTACCTACATATTTGTCAAGGATATGCTTCATTTTTCCATCAGAATAACCAAATGTTTTTTCAACCAAAGTACGGTCAGGACCGAAAATAAATATATAAGGAATAGCATACACTCCATATTTCAACTCCGCATCGCTATTCCAATGCTCACCGTCGGTCTTAATCAATGGAAATTTTCCTTCACTCTGATCCACTGCCACCCTATATAAAACAGGGTCATCATCAATGACATATCCGACAATCGCGATCATGTCGCTGTATTCAAGACTGTCAAGTTCTTTTTTCATTAACATGCATGGCCCGCATCCACCGCTTGTAAAAATCAAAGCTATATAATCATTTTTTATATCGCTCAGTTTAAACGGCTGTCCATCGGAAGTTTCGCCAACGATATCATAATCGGCCAATTTATCACCGACCTCTATACGCTTTTTGGCTACAATTTTTGCAAGAATTTTACCATAGCGCGATTCCTTGTATTTTGGTTCAAGTCTGTTGTACAACGCTACCACACGTTCGTAAGGAAGAGAGGATTTATATGAATCAAAATACATCAATGAGACATATGAATTAGGATTACTCTCAATCATTGAAATTTTTAAAGAATCAAGTTTTTCATAACTCTTACGACGCTTATCCATAAGCCTCTTCCGTTCTTTACCTGATGAATTTCTTACTGAATCTGTCAGCATCTTTATTTCAGCATCAATACAGCCAGTCTGTTTGTTCCACGCCATAAGTTCCTTACTCCAAGGAGCGCAATCCATATTCAGTCCGTTCGAAGCAAATTGACTTTTATCCCCGGAAATACGCTCGTGACAACCATTTTGTCCAAGCACAATCATGGAACAATAATTAACTGGAGTAAATGGCACAGGACCGGCAAGGACAAAATCTCCTGGTCCTTCGCCTAAAGTATCAGGAATGTCAATTTCAAATGAAGCCCTGCCCTCGACAAGCATTACCGTGTCACTTAAACTTTTAAAATCAGTAAGTACAAATGATGTGCTATCCGGAAAACCGGTAAGTTCAACATCAAGGCGATAAGGCTCTGATTCAATATGCCCTATCGTACCAGAAACAGACAGATTTCCTTTTGTTAAAAACGACAGCAGGATAACCGATTTAAAAACGCAATTAAATAATATGCCTCGTGATTGATTGGATTGCTTAGGAGCCATAATAAAAGTATTTAAAATTAACTACACCGCAAATATAACTATTAATTATAGTTCAAACTAAATTCCCTAGTTATTTAACTAATGTTAATAGTTAGAAACTATATAATAAAGTCCAATAAGCCATCACCGGGCCTATTGGACTTCTATGTTACATAATCTTCAATCCGTGTCAGCGTGCTGTCTTGGAACCTTTGGCACCTTTCACTCCTCCCCCAAGGCTGAAAATATTTTGGTCATAACTTACAGTCTTCAATCCTTGTTCACGCTTACGCTTCAATGCAAGCGCCACAAGTTTATCCATGAGTTTATCAAACGGTATGCCTGTCGCTTCCCACAGATAGAATGACAAGGAGCCAGGAATAGTATTAATCTCGTTCACATATATATCATCGGTATCGGCATCTACAATCACATCCACACGGCTTACGCCATGACATGAAAGCACCCGGAATGTTTCACCAGCAAGGAAACGTATGCGATCACTCATTTCCACTGGCAAATCGGCAGGAATACGTTTCTGGGAAGCCTGCATACCTTTGGCACTTTTTGTGCCTCCCATATACTTATCTTCATATGACAAAATCGCTCCGCTTTTAATAGGCTCCTCACATACGGAAGTCTGATAATCGTCACAATCACCAAGAACAGAACAGTTAATTTCTTTCAGATTGTCGACCATATGCTCCACAATAATACGGGTAGAATATTTTTCGGCCACTTCAACTTTCTCAATCAATTCCTCACGGTCAGCAACACGACTAATACCGACACTTGAACCAAGGTTGGCCGGCTTTACAATCACAGGATAGCCAAGTTTCCCCTCAATACGATTTATTATCTCATCCCGCTTCGCAAACCATTCCTTATCGGTAAACCATACATATTCGACAACCGGAATGTCACATGCCTGAAGAATCATCTTCATTGTAATCTTATCCATTCCATTAGCACTTGCCAATGTATCACATCCGGCAAATGGAATGCCAATCGTTTCAAGTAGTCCTTCAAAAATACCGTCCTCACCATTACTGCCATGCAGAACGGGAATAACCACATCAAGCTTGGTAACTACAGGACTGCCAAACATTTTACGCTGTTTTTTATAAAGGTTATAGTCACCGTAAGACGGTTCCATATAGACCTCCTCACATTTTTTCAGCAATTCAGGAATATTACGATAATTGGCGACATCAAAAAGAGCGTCACCGGTAAACCACTTACCTTGTTTTGTGATATATATCGGCGTTACATCGTATTTTTCCCGGTCAATAGCGTGCATAGCCTGTGATGCGGAAATAACCGAAATCTCATGTTCGGTGCTTCGACCGCCAAAGAATACTCCTATATTAGTTTTCATATATCGTTTTAATTTTATGTGTTCCGTTATTTAAATGTGTCTGGAAGGTCATTTTCAAGCAATACCGTATCGCCCGAGCCGGCAATTTTCACAAGCAACGCATAAGCCTCGTTAAATGACGCTACTGAATAAATCCGTTCTTCCGACATGCTACCTTCATTAAGTCCGTCCATAATCGCATCATGATTATATCGACCGACTATAATGGCTATATCAACCGATGATGCGATTTTACGGCCAAGACGCTTGTTATATTCATATTGCTTTTCACCAAGCTCAATCATACCGGGAGTAATCACAATACGTTTGCCAGAGGTCATGGATGCAAGCACATCAAGAGCCATTCTTGAACCGTCGGGATTGGAATTGAACGCATCATCGATAATCGTATAAGAGCCTGGGATACGCTTAAGGCTTAACCGATGTTCAACCTGTTCAATTCTTGAAACTGCATATCGGATTTTTTCAATCCCCATACCAAGATACATAGCCACTGCAATCGCAGGAATAAGGTTGGAAATATTAAACTCCCCAATCAACCGAGTATGAAAATCATAGTCTCCTGACGGAGTAGACAATACAAAATCAGTCCCCTCCTGAGAGAACCTCATCGATTTAATGAAATATTCCCCACCATTTCCATCGGAAACAGAATAGCGGTGACATTCTACATTTTCCACAAGACGATTTGCCACAAATGGAAAATCATTATTAACAAATGCCACACCATCGGAAGGCAACGCGTCAACAAGCTCAAATTTAGTCCGTTGAACATTTTCAATGGATTTGAACGACTCGAGATGTTGTTCGCCAACGGCAGTGATAATACCGATAGAGGGGTGCACAAGATCGCATATCTCCTTGATATCGCCTATATTTTTCGCCCCCATTTCGCAGATAAATATCTCGGTATATGGCTGCATCATCTCACGCACAGTACGTATCACTCCCATCGTAGTATTATAACTTCCGGGGGTCATCAATACATTGAATTGCTCACAAAGAATGCGGTTAAGATAGTGTTTTGTGCTTGTCTTGCCATAACTTCCTGTAATCCCGATGACCTTCAAACCAGAGACTCCATGCAGTATACGGGCCGCATCATCATAATAACCTTTGTTTATATGGTTCTCCACGGGTTGCAGCAATTTCACTGCCGCCATAATCACTATATGAGAGGCCGCATAAAGTCCTGTCGCCGAGACAGCTATTAAAAATGCGATAGTACGTAAAGTCGCATCTCCATAGAAAACAGCGACAAGGGCAACAATAATCGCCGAAATACCGCACATTGTCCCGAATATCCGCTTAGCTCTCGCTGTCCACACAAGCGGTTTCTTGTATCTGGCGCTCATAAGACGTGTCAGACAGAAACAATCAAATACGATTATTGCTATCATACCCATAATTTCCGAAGAAAAAGCGACAAGAGCAAACAGAAAAGCTCCCATCCCAAATAGCCTGATTACAGAAGTAGTGTCACCGCTGGTAGACAGCCACCTCATATAACGTTCGCAACGATAGGAATTCTGTTGCATCATCATAAGATCACGCTTAAACTCAAAAAGCATGTTGATAAGCGCGATAAATGCTATAAATAAAAAGAGAACAGCCATGTGTAATAAGTCAGGGATTTAAGAAACTGCGTAACACGGCAGCAAATTGTACCGGATTATCAAGAAAACTATAGTGACCGCAACCGGGAAAAGCTACGAGGCCGGCACCGGAAATGTGAGATTCCATGTAACGAGCATCACTGATTGGAGTTGCAGTGTCATTCTCTCCCCAAATCAATAATGTAGATGCCTTAATCAACGGTATACGGGATTTCAAATCCTCATTGACAACCTTGCTCAAAATAGCGCGCATCTTAGGAGAAGCGCCGGCATAGTCGCTCGAACCGGCTTTTTTACGAACAGCATCAAGACGCAGTTCCGCCTCTTTGCGTCCAAGAATAAGATACATCCATCGTTTCATAAGCTTGAACGAATAGACCTTGAAATAGTATCTTAATGAGCGTTTAGGTTTTATACCGGCCGCATCAACAAGAATAAGTTTATCCACATCGTCATGGCGTGAAGAATACAATATCCCGATCCTTCCGCCAAAAGAATGTCCGAGCAAAGAAAAGTGTTGCAAATTCTCAACCGCTACTATCTCCTCAAGCACACGCGTATAATCCTCCACTCCCCACACAGCAGGCGGTTCGGGAGATTTACCATGTCCCGGAAAATCTATATTTATCACCCTTCCGGATTCAAGAGCCACCTTTTCAACGCTTGCCAGAGTCGCTGTACTGCAACCCCAACCATGCATCAAAACAATAGGGCTGCCAACTCCATTGTCGGTGTAATGAACTGTCGCTCCATTAACGGTTATGCTCTTGTCCATATAATTGATACTTTAACGACGACGCATGTTACGCATCATCTTCATGGGGTTGGCTTTCATATTCATTGCCGATTTCATTATTTTACGCATATCCTCAAAATTCTTAAGAATACGGTTGACCTCCTGCAAAGAAGTACCTGATCCGGCCGCGATACGGCGACGACGGCTTGCATCGATAATATCGGGATGAGTACGTTCTTTTTCAGTCATCGAACGAATGACGGCTTCAATACTTTTAAATGCGTCATCGTCAATATCGACATCTTTTATAGCCTTTCCAACACCGGGAATCATCGCGGCGATATCCTTAATGTTGCCAAGTTTCTTAATCTGTTGAATCTGATTATAAAAATCATTGAAATTAAACTGATTTTTTGAGAATTTCCGTTCAAGCTCAGCGGCCTGTTTCATGTCAAATTGCTGTTGCGCCTTCTCCACAAGAGTGACAATATCACCCATCCCGAGAATACGATCAGCCATACGTGAAGGATGGAAATAATCAAGTGCATCAAGTTTCTCTCCGGTACCTACAAATTTAATGGGCTTTGTAACTACCGTGCGTATAGAGAGAGCAGCACCGCCTCGGGTGTCACCGTCAAGCTTAGTCAGAACCACACCGTCAAAATCAAGACGATCGTTGAACTCTTTCGCAGTATTCACCGCATCCTGTCCTGTCATAGAGTCGACGACAAAGAGAGTCTCCTGAGGTTTAACAACCTTCTTTATGGCTTCAATCTCAGTCATCATCGCCTCATCCACAGCAAGACGCCCTGCCGTATCGACAATCACCAGGTCAAAATGGTTGGCTTTTGCATATCGGATAGCATTCTCCGCAATCTGAACCGGGTTCTTATTCCCATCTTCAGTATATACCGGAACATCAATTTGCCCTCCAAGCACTTTCAACTGTTCAATAGCTGCCGGACGATACACGTCACCGGCAACAAGCAAAGGACGACGACCTTTTTCGCTTTTGAGTTTTTTAGCGAGTTTTCCTGACATGGTGGTCTTACCGGAGCCCTGAAGTCCCGACATAAGAATCACCGTAGGATTACCGCTAAGATTAATCTGCGCGGTGTCTCCGCCCATAAACGCGGTAAGTTCGTCGTGAACTATCTTAATCATAAGTTCACTCGGCTTGATGGCATTGATCACATTTTGTCCAAGGGCTTTGGCTTTAACCGTGTCAGTGAACTGCTTTGCCACCTTATAGTTAACGTCGGCATCAAGAAGAGCGCGACGCACATCTTTAAGGGTTTCTGCAACATTTATTTCAGTGATACGGCCTTGGCCTTTCAACATCTTGAAACTTCGTTCAAGTCTTTCGCTAAGATTTTCAAACATATGATTGAGATATTCGTTTCGTTAAAATATTAATTGACAAGGCGGTTTGTAGCTGTATCGGGAAAGATAACAGCCGGTTTAAATACTTTAGCCTCATCAAAAGGCATAATGGCATAACTCATTATAATCACAATGTCACCGGGCTGAACCTTACGCGCTGCCGCTCCGTTGAGACATATCATTCCAGAGCCG
>CAZYXN010000055.1:0-17788 GCA_964651105.1 uncultured Muribaculum sp.
CTGTCATCTCTGCGCACTTTAAGGACAGTCACAGCCGGATCAAAATCGGCCACTGTAGTATCCTGTTCACTGAGCGACTTGATTCGTTCTTCTCGAGGAAGATCGCGGGTACGCATGTCAGCGCTAATCCAACTTACCCCTATGATGCCGATAGCGCCTTTACGGTTTTGCACCTGAGAGAACACTTCCATGCTGGAATTTTGAGCATAGACGTTTCCGCCAAACTTCTCGCCGTTAAGCAACGAGTCACGCATATATTGAACCGTGCTCGAACCTTCATCATCAAAAACCACCTGAATTTCACCAAGCTTGCTTGGCGAAATTTCACTCCACTTGGTGATGCGGCCTGAAAGTATATCAGCAATCTCGCTCATGCTCAACATTTCAACCTGATTATCCTTATTGACAATGAGCGCTATCGCATCGACTGCGATCCGGTTGGTTCTTACGTTTTTCTTTTTCCCTTTGAGATAATCGACCTCCGCCTGATTAAGTTCTCTCGGGATAACTATTGTCTGAGTCTTTAAATCAAGAAGCGAATCAACACAGGCTTTTTCTGAAGCATAGTAAGGAATGATATTGGCGCGCCCTTTGGTCGTGTATTCAAACACATCAATCTCCTGATCCATTATATTCTGGAAACTCGCATCACACACTATGGTCGCCAATCCGGATGTGCTTGTGTTAGTGGGAGCCTTTCGGCATCCACCCAATGACATAAATCCGGATATCACCATAAGAGCGGCTACTGCCTTTATCATTTTTTTCATCACTTCTTCGTTTTTATTGAATTAAAGAGTCTTTATTCCGGGTCGCCGATATTTCGGTCTATGCCCTTGAACTGACGATAAGCCCGCCAGAAACCATAGACAATAAACAAAATACCGCCTGTCCATCTCAACCATTCCCAAGGGCCGTTCTCCCATTTAAAGAAATTAATCAACAACAGCACTCCCATGCCCACATAAATGATAATCATAAAAATACCAAATATGGTACGTGCCGTCTGAGACCCATTGTTTTTGTTACCTTCGTTACTCATAACTAAACGTTTTTAAATGTTCTTAGATAATTCCGGACAGTTTCCAAAACAGACTCTTGCCCTGATATATAAGAAACATTCCTCATCATTAATAGTTCGAATGAATCCGGTTGAGATTTCTCTTAACTCTATTCAATTTTATTCAGCGAGTAAAGTTAATCAAAATTTTTTCAATTTGCTAATGATAATTCCACATATTAAACACTATTAACACCTGTTTTCCCGATTCTGCGCCAACGAATGACTATATTTGCATTGAAAAAGCGAATAAAGACATGCACGCACCACTCGCGGAAAGACTCCGTCCACACAATATATCTGAATACATCGGTCAGAAACATCTGGTCGGTCCGGACTCCATTCTTCGCCGGATGATTGAATCAGGCAATGTGGCCTCATTCATTCTATGGGGGCCGCCCGGTGTCGGCAAAACAACTCTTGCAAAAATTATCGCGGCGACTACCGAATCGCCGTTTTACACACTGAGCGCGGTGCATTCAGGAGTGAAAGAAGTAAGAGAGGTGATCGACCGTTGTAAAGCCGATGCCAGAAGCATGTTTTCAAAAGGTCGGCCAATCCTTTTTATCGATGAAATCCATCGATTCAACAAATCGCAGCAAGACAGTCTGCTTGGAGCTGTGGAGAGCGGAGTTATAACTCTGATAGGAGCCACAACTGAAAATCCGTCTTTTGAAGTGATTCGCCCTCTTTTATCTCGGGCCCAGGTATATGTTCTGAAACCTCTTGAAGAATCGGAACTGACTGAGCTTCTTGAACGGGCACTAACCGTCGACCCGGTTCTTAAAGAACGGAAAGTGGTTGTAAAAAGCACAAAGGCGCTGTTTAGATTTTCAGGCGGAGACGCGCGCAAAATGCTAAATATCCTTGATCTTGTCGAACAATCCACTTCACCTACCGAAGAAATGGTCATCGATGACGAGATAATCACCACTCGATTGCAAGAAAATCCTCTCGCCTATGACAAAGAGGGAGAAATGCACTATGATATCATTTCGGCATTCATAAAAAGCATCCGTGGAAGCGATCCCGACGCGGCCGTATATTGGCTCGCCAGAATGATTGAAGGAGGTGAAGCTCCGGAATTCATAGCTCGGCGACTGGTGATTCTCGCCTCGGAAGATATCGGACTCGCCAACCCTAACGCGCTTCTTCTTGCCAATGCCACGTTTGATGCGATTCATAAGATAGGCTGGCCTGAGGGGCGGATTCCGCTCGCCGAATGTGCGGTCTATCTCGCGACATCCCCCAAAAGCAACTCCGCCTATCTGTCTATCGATGCGGCTCTTGACTTTGTCCGGCAGACTGGCAATCTGCCGGTGCCACTTCATCTGCGCAATGCGCCTACCGGCCTGATGAAACAACTCGACTACGGCAAAAACTATAAATATTCCCATGACTATCCCGGCCATTTCGTAAGGCAACAATTCCTGCCTGATGCCGCTGAAGGAAAAGTATTCTGGCATCCGTGCGACAACTCATCTGAAGAGCGGATGAAATACCTTCAGGAAGCGAGATGGGGAAAAAAAGAATAAAAACTCAAAAAGCTGTTTTAAAACAGCTTTTTTTCTGTCACAAATCTCGATTTGTCAAGTCTATTAAATGTTATCATGAACGCGACCGACTTTCGACATATTGTGCTCCCCTACTATGAACCGATGTACCGGATGGCTTTTTCGGTAACCGGAAATAGCGACGACGCACAGGACGCGGTTCAGGATGCAGTGACAAAACTTTGGGTTAATCGTCAACGTCTGGCTTCTGTAGATTCTCCGAAAGCGTTCTGCCTGACTGCTTCACGCAACGCGGCTATCGATTTGATGAACCGACGGAGCCGAACGACTGTCAGCACCGACTTGATTCATGAAAAGCCTGAAGATGCCATTGACATCGCAGACCGAATCGATGCCAAAGATTCCTTGAATCGTGTCAAAAGTCTGTTGCAGAAACTCGACCCTATTCAGCGAGAAATCCTGCTTATGAGAAGCCATGCCGGCCTGTCGTTAGCGGAAATCGCAGAAATAAAAGGCCTTACCCATGACAACGCCCGCACGATTTTGTCACGGGCGAGAAAACGATTAAAAGAATTATACATTCATATAAAATGACATCACAAATTGACGAAATAAGACGACTTCTCGGCAAGTATTATTCCGGTGATTCTTCCTCCGATGACGAACAGCGACTATTAGCCGTCATGAAAGACTCACCCCGGCTGCCTGATGACATTATCATAGAGCGGGACATCATTGCCGGGCTTGACGATTGTGCTCCTGAAATGCCGTCATCATTGCCGGTAAAGATAGACGCCGTGATTGCCGCAATCGGTAGCCGTCAACGACACGTGAGAATGAGAAACGCAATTGCCGTCGCAGCATCGGCAGCCGTGTTAATCGGAATAGGATATATCATAAAACGGTCGGCTCATAACCCCTATGAAGTAACCGATCCCAAAACAGCCTTCAATGAAACCCGGCGCGCGCTTCTGCTTGTTTCCGACGGACTTAAAAGCACCGACGCGTTCATTAACGAAACAAATGCCACATTCTATGGAATTGATTTGTCATTCTATGAATTGGAAGAGGCTGAAGAGACAGAACCAATAGAAAATGATCAAAACATACCGGAAATATGATAAACCTAAAACACTTGTTAATCTTAACGGCATTGATTCTTTGCGGTATTCCTGCGACCGCTCAAAACAATGATTTTGAAAAAATCGCCGAATTTCCGAACGTACATTACGTATACATTTCAAAATCAATGTTGAAATCAATGGAACTCCCCGATGATGACGATGAGCTCAACTTCCTGCATTCGTCCAAAGAGCTTAACAGCGTTGAGATGCTTTCTTGCGAGGATGCCGGTACTTTGCCAAACGTAAGAGAAAGTCTCTCACAGGCAACTGACGGGTTTGAACTGCTTTCAAAAGTTAAATCCAATCACAAAAACATAAACATTTACGGCAAACGGAAAGGTGACGGTCTTTCTCATATTCTTGTAATTTCGTCTACACCCGAAAAAGTAGTAGCGGCGTTTATTACTGGACATATGGATGCCGAGACATTGAAATCCATTGCCGAGATGAAACAATCCGACAATTCAAATTAATAATATAAAATTACAATTAAATACTTCAAAAACAGTGAAAAGGCGTCCCGTGATGGAACGCCTTTTCACTTTATACGACCGCTCTAATCCATGAATTTAGGAGCCTCAAAGAAAAGTCCGAGTGAGATTCCGAAACTCCAATGATTGCCAGGGGAAGAACAATAGTCGGCATAGGCTGTAAGATGGGCGAACGACAATGAATAGACCGCCGACAACTCTCCGAAAAACTCGGGGTTGGAAAACCAGTTGCCATATCTGACACCAATAATGTCGGTCTCCGGATTACGACCCGACGCTATCAATCGACGCCATGGCATAAATCCGTGAAACTCGCCCCTGAACTGAAGCATCGAACCGAAATTATATATCGGCTGGATGCCGATCGTCACAAACTGCGGCGCTCTTAAATCCGTAATAAATGAATTGTAAGTCGAAGGCGTGGGATGGAAAGCCGGCGCCATCGTGATGGCGCTTCCGTAATCTTTGCCGAATTTACCCGAAGCCGCGACAAAATTCCCTTCAAGACCTATGACCCACTTCTTTGACACATTCCAATATTTCTCATAGTTGAATTCAAACTGCAGAAGTCCCTTGTCGCTTTTCTGCTCAAGTTTACGCTCATTTCCAGGGAAGAAGGAATACCGTCCATAGACACCCAGAGCGGTCGCTTTCACATATCGTCCTTGAGTCGCATATCGTGTGCTGTTAAGAGTGCTGTATTGATAATTGACTCTTATCTGGCCGGGAATATAAGTGCCTCTGTCCCGCTTTAACGATGCAATCTTCATGCCGTTAAAGAATCGGTTGCTTATTCTGCCGACTCCTATATCAAATTCCAGCTTGCCGCTTCTGCCCATTTCCATACCGTATCCGAACCGTCCATACAGCTCCGACCCGATGACCGCCGTTATATCGTCATCATAAAACATCCGTTCATTATCATTGGTCTTTTTCCGCGATATCACCCCTTGAACTTTCAGATATCCGGGCAATGCCGTCTTAGTCATCATCTTAAGATTGACTGATACCGCAAGATAGCTTTGTCCTATCCAGAAATCAAGAGCCGAGCTTATTGAGTTGAAACTAAATGTATTGTACCCCGCCGACAAAAACAGCATGGAGGTAGTGGAAGTGCTGAAATAGCCGCCGATTCCAAACTTATACTCATTTTTCACATCAGCCTTAAGGTCAAGAGTAAACAATCCGGTGGAATCATCAGCCCATGCATGAGGCACCAGATTGCCCAATTTTCCCGGAGTAATCGCTCTGTAATAAGAGTTTCTTGCGCTCTCCATGTCAAATGTGTCGCGACGTCCCTTGGTAAATAGATATTTGATGTAGGCATTCTGAGCCGGAGACGCCCCATGCGCCTCAACCGAATCAAAACGTACCACAGGAGTGTTGTCGTTAAACTCCTTTCTTTTCAAGGCAACCTCTTCTGGCGACACTCGGGCAGTAACCCTGCGTGATATCGAGTCCATCATTTTTTCGGCTGTCTCATAACCTATACGTTCAATCTCGCGACATGCCGGAAAATCAAGAAGGCCGAACATGTGTACCGGGACATCCATTTTTATCCCCCACTCTGCCGGAAGCGAATAATCGTTATTCTGGATAATCATGTCCTCCACCTGCTGCATGATATTGTTCGGATTCGGTTTCTTGTCAGGCCCGCTGACATTCACTCCGATTATAATATCCGGATTAAAGTCCTCATGCATGACATCCACAGGAAAATTGTCATAAATCCCGCCGTCATACACAAGCACCCCGTCCATCTCTATCGGCCGGAATACTATCGGAAAAGACATGGAAGCCCTTATTGCATCGGCGAATGAGCCTGACCGGCACACTATTTTATGCTTATTATACACATTCGATGTAACACATCGGAACGGGACAAACAGATTATTGAAATTCCCCTTGCACTGAGCTGTATATTTTGCAAAAAGCTCCATAAACGCAAAATTCATCGGCAAGGGATTGATGATGCTTGTGGGCAATATGCTTTTCACCGGAACACTGTCGCTCAGGTTCAAATTAAACCCTGCAAGTTGAGGAGTAGGCTCCGGAACAGCATAATAATAAACCAGCTCGGGGTCTATCTGTCCCGTCGACCAGTAGCTGAACCCTTTGGATTCAAGCAGCTCCATCATCTTTTCCGGAGTATATCCTGCGGCATAAAGACCGCCCACTATAGCGCCCATCGACGTGCCGGCCACGTAGTCAATGGGAATACCGTGCTTTTCAAGAGCCTTTATCACTCCGATATGGGCTATTCCTTTCGCCCCTCCTCCGCTAAGAACAAGCCCGACACGCTGACGGGCAGAAACAGATGATGACGCAAAAAACAACACGGCGACGCAAAACGCTAAAGCGCGGCGAATGCGAATCTTTAAAATAGAAAATCGAGCCATAAGCCTAATAATGTAATGAACCTCATCACATTATTAACACTTACAGCTCGAATATGGTTGACTGGTTAAGCTTAATCAGGCATGGAACTTGACAAGACCTTCCATTGGAGTCTTGATAATAGCCTCTATCGACGCGTCAAGAGCGTTGGCGGCTTCATGCAGCACATTCTGATAGTGATATGCTATTGAACCGACAAAACTTACCGGCAGATTGCGGTAATGGTCGTATTGGGCGACATTCCTGACAAAAAACGACTTGAATTCATTGAGGACAAGACGATGAATAGCCGGCTCTTCAATATTCTTTAGCAAAAACGGGGTGACTGATGCCAAAAAACGGTTGGCAGCCGGCTCTTTATAGACTCGGCGTATAATCGTAGAACGTTCAAGACGATATTCATCCATGAACTTATCACACAATTCACGCGGCAACTGATTCTTTAGCACATCACCTATCAGATGACGGCCGAGCACAGCTCCGCTACCCTCGTCGCCAAGCACATAACCCAACGGACTTACATGATTTTTTATTTCCCGGCCGTTGTAATAGCACGAATTGGAACCGGTGCCAAGAATACAGGCGATACCCTCCTTATCACCGAAAAGCGCTCTCGCGGCGCCAAGCAGGTCGGAATGAGCCTCAATCGTTTCAGCTTTTATATTTTGACGGATAGCGCGTCGCACATTACGGCACACCTCATCATCAATACATCCGGCGCCATAAAAATACACCTCCTTGACATTGTCTACGAGAGATCCCAATTGGAGCACCAACTCATCTGCGAGATATTGAGAGATCTCCTCTTCAGTAAGCATTAAAGCATTAAAACCGGAAGTAAAAATCTGTTTTACAGGGTTACCTCCGTCAAGCAGGCACCATTCAACTTTGGTACTGCCGCTGTCAGCTATCAGTTTCATTGTTTCGTCAAAATTAATTGGCTGCAAAATTAATAAAAATCATCAAACAAAGTTGCATTTTTATAACTATTTTATGCAATTCAATCTCTGTCGGCTATAATTTGTTTGCTCGCTGAAATCGCCAGGTTCGCAAAATGCCGTTCCGTTCCTCTCAATTATCGTTAAATAAATCGGTTCTATTAACAATTGAATCCTACATATTTCCGTGATTAAATGCACAATATTGATTGTTTTTTTGTTTAATTTGCAGAATAATTTAAATCGTATGAAAAAATATTTACTTTTATCAACAATCGTCACATGTATGTTTGGTACGGCAAGTGCCGTACAGCTCTCTCCCGATCAGGCCCTTGCTCGGCTTGGCACTCATGCATCACGAGTGCCTGCCCATGAAATGACACTTGCTTATACGGCTTCCAATGGATTGACAAATCAATTTTATATATTTAACGAGGGCGTTGACGAAGGCTTCGCCATAGTGGCGGCCGACGACTGTATAAGTCCGCTGATAGGCTATGCCGATAATGGCAGTTTCAATCTCGACAAAATCCCGGATAACATGCGCGCATGGCTGAACGGATACCAGCGCCAGATTGAAGCGGCCATTGTTTCCGATGAAATTCAGTCACGTGCTGTGACATTCCGAAACGCTATCGCACCATTGGTGACCACCAGATGGGATCAGGACGCTCCATACAACAACAATTGCCCCATGGACGGGGACAAACGCTCGGTCACCGGTTGTGTCGCCACCGCAATGGCCCAAGTGATGAAATATCACAATTGGCCGCCTAAAGGGAACGGTTCCAACACTTATAACTGGACTAACTCTGCCGGACAGCAGACATCGCTGACAATGGACTTCTCTTCCATCACATTCGATTGGGAAAATATGACCGACACATATAGCAGTTCCAGCTCGGCTGCACAAAACTCAGCCGTGGCAACGCTTATGGCCGCTTGCGGATATAGTGTCGACATGATCTACTCCGGCACGGAAAGCGGAGCGATGTCCCAGATGATTCCATACGCTCTCGCCAAATATTTTGATTACGACGGCAGCATTCAATATCTGTTAAGGGATTATTACGGAATCGAGGAATGGGAAGACATGATTTATGCCGAACTCGCAGCCGGCCGACCCCTCATTTACGATGGCTCTACTGCTTCTAAAGCCGGACATGAATTCGTATGCGACGGATACGAAAACGGTTATTTCCACATCAACTGGGGATGGGGAGGAATAAGCGACGGATACTTCCGCCTTACACTCCTCTCTCCCGGCATACAGGGTATCGGAGGTGCCGATTCCGGATTTAATTTCAACCAGGGAGCGGTGATAGGCATACGCAAAAAAGCCTCCGGCGCCGCCGTGTCACTGCCGGCGCCATACGTGACGGCCGACGAATTTACAATTGACGATGCTCTGTTCAAGGAAGCCGGAACCAAGTCATTCAGAAAGACTGAATCTATCAATTTCGGCTCAAGATTCTTCAACATGTCGGTCACTCCGATTAATATGAACTTCGGACTCAAACTGGTAAATACGGCAACAAACGCGGTTCGTCATATCAAATGCGTATATAGCGATGAGCAAATGATGGAATACCAGTTTTCAATGGGAGGCTTAAGGTCGTTTCCGGTATCTGGCACTCAGTTTCCTACTTCGGGAACTTTTGCCATAACACCCGCATATTACAATTTAACCGACGGAAAATGGTATGATATTCTTGTCCCGATATCCAATCCGAAGCTGACAGTTGTCTGCGATACTAAGAATGTGACAGTGTCAATGGAATCGGCATCGGTCATAAAAGCGCTCAACCTGGCTTTCCTCTCCCCTCTTGTCGCCAAATCAGCTTATAAGATCTCAGCCGATATAGATGTGACCGGCAAAGAATACCACGGAATAATAGTTGCCCGGCTATATTCTCCGGGAACTAATCAAAGTATCGCAAACGACACTCTTGGGATTGTAGACTTTTTACCTGATGAAAGAACCGCGTATGAGGCAATCGGCAATTTCGAGCAGCTAAACATATCGACAGAAACCGAATATGAATTTGTTCTTGCCGACAATTCCGGAAAGACAATAAGCGATAGAATAAAAGTCAAGGTGTCTCCGGCTGTCACGGAAACCGTGTATACGGTAACTGATATCAGTTTCCCAGGAGCGCAGATTATCGACAATATCGCCACGACTCCATGCGATAAAATCACTATTTCAGCCACTGTCACCTGCTCAAAAGGTTATATGACTTCTCCGGTAGAGGCCTATCTGTTCCCTTATCTCCCGGGGCAACAGGTGAGCGCGGTTTCCCGGTTTTCTTCAGAACCATTGTTCATCATGGAAGGAAACTCAACCCAAGCCACCCTCGCTGGATCATATTATGAGCCGGGAGAATATATTGTCAGCTTCCGTATCGGCAACTCATGGAGCGAAAACAAGCGCATTACTTTAACAGATGCTGCTGCCGGAGTCAATGATGTTGCGGCTGAATCAATCGGCATATCGACCGATGCGGCAACCGATTTCGTCACGGTAACTTCACCCGAGACAATCACTCTCGTCGAAATATATTCATTGAACGGAACACGTATGGCGGCTGTCAATCCCGACAATACGGAAGCCGCCGTATCTATCTCAGGATTCCCTACAGGACTTTATATCGTAAGAGCGACTGCCAATAGCGGAATCACGACCAAACGTATAATCAAACGATGATGAACATTCTGAAAATAATCGCTGTGACAGCGGTGGCGTTCTGCGCCGCCGCTTGCAGCGTCAACAAGACCTCGGGCGGCAGAGACAGTGGCGGATACGCCATCGGCGTTGTATCGTCCAACCGAATTATAGGCTCCGGCCCCTCGGCGGCATTGCCGAAAGCCATATTGTACAAGACAAACGGAGATTTCCTCCATAACGTTCCCATAACATTGTCGGCCGACCGTAAAGAGATAATCTCTTATCCGGCTCCCTCCGACATTTCCGAAGCGTCGCTCCCGGTTCAGCTTGATGAAGGTTACCTTCTCGACCGAAGAGGCATAGGCCCTAATACAGCGTTCACCGTATATACCTACAAAGAGTATTCCGAGCTAAAAAGCGCCCCATCTCTGAAAGAATTGAAAGAAGCCGTAATTGGCGGAGCTGAAGTCATCGAAATAATAACGCTGCCGATGAGCGTCGGAAATGCCGCTGAAAACATTCCGGCATGCAACCGCCTGATTAAAGACGGGTTCCCCGGATGCGAAATAGTCTTGCAGCGGCATGCCGTTCAGATTACACCTCAATAAGCCAAAATGATACTTTTCCCTAACGCAAAGATAAACATAGGACTATATATTACATCAAAACGTCCCGACGGATACCATAATCTTGAAACCCTTTTCTATCCTGTTGGCTGGTGCGATATTCTTGAAATTGTTCCGGCCAAAGGACTCTATACCACCCTCACAGTTTCGGGAAATGCCGTCCAATGCCCTATGGAAAAAAATCTTGTCATAAAAGCCTACAGGGCTCTCGACAAAGAGTTTCCTCTGCCGCCGGTAGATATATTCCTTCATAAAATAATTCCCGACGGAGCCGGGCTCGGCGGCGGAAGCTCCGATGCCGCATTCATGCTTAAAGGTCTGAATGAATTGTTCAGCCTCGGATTATCCGACACGCGTCTTGCTGAAATCGCAGCGAAAATAGGGGCCGATTGTCCGTTTTTCATATATGACCGCCCGATGTTCGCGCATGGAATCGGCGATGAGTTCACCGATTGCGACATCAATTTTAGAGATAAAATCATCGTTATCGTCAAACCGCAGGAAAGCGTCTCTACCGCCGAGGCTTATGCAGGCGTGATTCCGGCCATGCCACAACACTCGCTGCAATCGGTTATAAAACTTCCGATAACGGAATGGAAAGATAAAGTCGGCAACGACTTCGAGAAATCCATCTTACCGGCCCATCCGTCTATAAGGTCGGTCAAAGAGCGCCTCTATGAAATGGGAGCCTTATATTGTTCCATGAGCGGTTCGGGTGCCGCTGTATATGGGATTTTCGACAGTGACAGCTATGACAGATTGGCAGAGACTGTGCCCGACAGATTTTCCTCATGCTCCACGTTTGTAGGCAAAATGGCAATCTCTCAATGAAAATGAACGATATAAACTGAAAGTTGTTATCATTATTGAATAGTAATTCCAAAAAATACATTTTTGGCAACATTTTTGCTGTCATAATTCGACATATTGAATAATAAAATTTCTATATATGAGCAACAAACATAACCATCATGATAAGCAACATCAGGAGGAAGAAATAAAAAACAATGCTTCCGATGTGGAAATTAACGATGTGAACGATGATGCTGAAGCCGATGCCGAGGCAGCAAAAGATTTGGCTAATGAAGAAATGTCGGAAATCGACGCTTTGAAAAAAGAACTTGACGACACCAAGGCCAGTCTCGAAAAAGAAAAGAAAGAATATCTGTTCCTGATGGCTGATTTTGACAACTTCAGGAAAAGAACACTCAAAGAGAAAAGCGAGATTATCAAAAACGGAGGAGAAAACGTCCTCAAAGGGCTGCTTCCTATTGTCGATGATTTTGAACGGTCGCTGCAGGCAATGAACGGCGCGCCTGATGTCGATTCAGTAAAAGAGGGTGTTGAGCTTATATACAACAAACTTGTAAAATATCTTGAGCAGAACGGCGTAAAAGCGCTTGACACTACTCCGGGAACCGAATTCGATACAGAGTTCCATGAAGCTGTCACTCTGTTCCCCGCTGCTGATGAATCCCAGAAGGGAAAAGTCATCGACACTGTTCAAAAAGGATACAAACTGCATGACAAAGTGCTTCGTCATGCCAAAGTAGTCGTTGGTCAATAAAAGAACTCGCGATGGATAACAAAAGAGATTATTACGAAGTCCTTGGTGTTTCAAAAAATGCCACTCCTGAAGAATTGAAAAAGGCTTACAGGAAGCTGGCACTGAAATACCATCCCGATAAAAACCCGGGCGATAAAGCCGCTGAGGAAAAATTCAAAGAGGCTGCTGAAGCATATGACGTGCTCAACGACCCCGACAAACGTGCCAAATACGACCAGTGGGGTCACAATATGGGTCCTTCCGGATTCGGCGGTGGCGCAGGTGGCGGAGGCTTCCACGCCGGCGGAATGTCAATGGAAGATATTTTCAGTCAGTTCGGCGACATTTTCGGAGGAGGAAGTTTCGGAGGATTCCGCCAGTACGGCAATGCAGGTGGCGCTCGCCGCAGACGGCAGCCTAAAGGCAGCGATCTTCGTATAAAAGTCAAGCTTACACTGAAGGAAATATCCGAAGGTGTCACAAAAAAGCTCAAAATACCGCGTTACGTCCAGTGCCAGCATTGTAACGGAACCGGAGCAAAAGACGGAACCGCCTTCACCACATGTAGCCGCTGTCACGGCTCAGGAGTGATTGAACAGGTGCAGCAGACTTTCTTGGGTCCGATGTCCTCGACAGCCACCTGTCCCGATTGCAACGGAGAGGGCAAGACCATAACTCAAAAATGTACATATTGTAACGGAGAGGGTATCATCAAGCAGGAGGAAGTCGTGGAATTTTCAATTCCGGCAGGTGTTTCCGACGGCATGACACTCTCACTGAAAGGAAAAGGAAATGCGGCGCGTCACGGAGGTGTAAACGGAGACCTTCTTATTGTAATTGAGGAGATTGCCGACCCTGAATTGATTCGCGACGGCAACGACTTGATATATAACCTCATGCTTGATTTCCCGACTGCGGCTCTCGGAGGTTCTGTGGAAATCCCGACTGTCAACGGGCGTGCACGCGTGAAGATTCCCGCAGGAACACAGCCCGGCAAGGTGCTTCGTCTGCGCGGCAAAGGGCTCCCGTCCACCGAAGGCTACGGCACGGGCGACGAGCTCGTCAACATAATGGTTTACGTGCCCGAAAACCTTACCGACAAAGAAAAGCAGGCGATTGAGTCATTGAAAGACTCGTCCAACATCAAGGCAACAGACTCCGTAAAAAAACGGATATTCAGCCGTCTGCGCCACATCTTTGATTGACATTAATCCATAATATAACAAAGAAGCATGGAAGCCCTACGGCTCCCATGCTTTTTCTATATTGTCATTGCTATGACGCAAGATTATTTGCGGTCTTGCGCTTTTTCAAGCTGATGGCTTACCGCCTCGATAGCGAGATCAACAGCCTCTTCAAACGAGTCTGCAACCTTCCCCGCAAACACATCGTCATGTTGCGGAATCGCTATTTTCACCGTCGCTTCCTTGTTCATGGCCGTCTCCGGCTTGATGACATTAAGAGTGACCGTTACTGTTGATATATTTTCATTTCGACGGGCAAGTCGATTGATTTTCTTGACGATAAAATCCTGTAATTTCTCAGTTGCGTCAAAGTGGATGGCTTTAATGTTAATGTCCATGGTCTCCTCCTTTTTTTGCGGCACGCGGATGTGCCAGTTCATAATTTTGTTTGAGTTCTCGATATGTTATATGGGTGTACACCTGCGTTGTCGCGAGCGACTGGTGTCCCAATAACTGCTGCACTGAATATAAATCCGCCCCGTTGTTGAGCATATCGGTTGCAAATGAATGACGCAGTACGTGCGGACTCTGACGGGCTGCCACTGTCCGGCCGGCCAAAGCATTGTGGACTATCGAATATATGAGACTGCGATAAAGCGGCTCGCCCGAAGGTCGGACGAAAAATTCATCGGCTGCTGGCAGCGGAACTGTGTCATTTCTTAGGTCTCTGTATAGCGTTATCATTTCCGAAAGCTCTTCCCCGAATGGGATGATTCTTTCTTTATTACGCTTTCCAAGCACTTTTAGTTCACCCTTGCGCGTATCAACGGCAGCGTCACGCAACCCCATAAGCTCGGAAGCTCTCATTCCGGTAGTGTACAACATAAGGATTATAAGGCGGTCACGCACCTCGACAAAATTTTTCGGGTCAAATTCGTCATTAAGTATAGCCTTCGTCTCCTCCTGCCTCACAAACACAGGCAGCGGCCTGTCGGTCTTGGCAAGCTCAAGGTCGGCGGCCGGATTGGAACGCGCGTCATGACGAACCATCAGATATCGGAAAAAAGCCCGCAGAGCCTGTATCTTACGCCTGATTGTGCGCGGAGTGTCGCCGCGTTTAGCCAGCGAGGCCACCCACAGGCGCAAGTCGCCCGTCTGCACGTCAAACGGATTTAAAGTTTCAGGTTTTCCTCCCGTCGCAAAATCAATCCACTGTTCAAGGTCTCGCTTATAAGCAGAAACGGTGAGAGTTGAAAGATTCAGCTCACACCGTATATATGTCAAAAAAGAGTTTAACATAACCTATTCGTAAACGATGACTTTACGAATATAACTCTTTTTATTATTATATGCAAATAAAAAGGAAGGTCTTTTCAGATTAATCCTCTACTAAACGAAGTTTCTGCACGTAAACAGCCTTCATCATTTTCTTGCGGTTAGTGATGCTGGGCTTTTCAAATGCTTGACGGTTACGGAGTTCCTTCACGATACCGGTTTTTTCAAACTTTCTTTTGAATTTCTTGAGAGCTTTCTCGATGTTTTCGCCTTCTTTTACTTGTACGATGATCATTTTATTATTTTTGTTTTTGTTTGTTTTATAGTTTTAATTTAGCGGGACAAAATTACATATAGTTTTCGATTTGGCAAAATTTATTTTGATAAAGTCACGCTAATTAAGCAGTTATTTTGATTCTTTTTCCACTTCTTTCTCTGCAACGCCCGCAAGTTCGGGATCAATCATGATACGTCCGCAATATTCACACACTATCACTTTCTTGCGCATCTTGATTTCCATTTGCTTTTGAGGCGGTATACGGTTGAAGCAGCCGCCGCAAGCGTCACGCTGGATATACACGATGCCGAGACCGTTGCGGGCATTGTCGCGGATGCGCTTGAACGCTTTCAATGTGCGCTCGTCGATACGGGGTTCGATGCCCTTGGCCTGAATGCGAAGACGCTCTTCATCCTGACGGGTCTCGGAAACGATTTCGTCAAGCTCCGACTTTTTGTCGGCAAGTATATGCTCGCTGTCGGCAAGACGGTTTTCAGTGTTTACAATATCATTGTTTCGACCGTCGATGGCGCGTGCATATTCGTTAAGACGTTTTTCGCTCAACTGAATTTCAAGTGTCTGGAATTCGATTTCCTTCGACAGAAGGTCATACTCCTTATTGTTTCTAACGTCGTCAAGTTGCTGCTTGTAACGGGCAATCTTGTTTTGTGAATCATTGATTTTCTCTTTCTCGGCGACGATACGCTTGTTGAATTCTTCAATTTCCTGACGGTAGTTCTGAATACGGGTACGCAATCCTTCGATATTGTCCTCAAGGTCTTTAACCTCAAGCGGCAGCTCGCCGCGAATAGTCTTTATGCGGTCGATTTCGGTAAGGATGGTTTGCAATTCGTAGAGGGATTTCAGCCTTTGCTCCACTGATAGAACTTCGTTCTTGGTCTTGTCTGTAGCCATATTACTTACAAGTAATTTATCGGATTTTTTTCTTTTTCGGAATAATAGAGTGCAAAGTTAGGAAAAATTTTGCTAACTATATGATAAAAAATCTCTTTTGTGCATTTTTCGCTCTCATAATGACCTATGTCAATCAGAAATATTTTAGAGGAGAAATCCACAAAATCGTGATATCTCACATCGGATGTGACGTATGCCTGAGCTCCGGCAGCGATTGCGTCGGTGATGAACGAACCGCCCGAACCGCCGCAAAGCGCTATCTTATGCAGCAATCCCTCGGGAGGCGCCGTACACCTTACTATCGGAGAGCCGCAAGCCCTCTTCACTCGCTCCACAAGCTCTGCCGCCGTAATCCCCGCTTCACACGCGCCTATCGCTCCGCTACCCGCCCCTTCCGCAGCGGCAATGCCGATTAAAGGCTTTATGTCGCTTAGTCCGAGCATCTCGGCAAACACTTTGTTGACTCCTTCCGGAGCATTGTCAAGATTGGTATGGGCCGAATATACGGCGATGTCATTCTTGATCGCGATGATAGCCGCCTCCTGCTGTATGCTGGCTCCGGTAAGCCGCTTGATATCCTTAAAAAACAGCGGATGGTGGGAGATGACCATATTACACCCCTTTTCGCGGGCCTCTTTGATTATCGCCGGAGTGATATCGACACAAAGCAACGCCCCGCTGCACTCCGCATCGGCATCTCCTATCTGCAGCCCCGCGTTGTCATACCCCTCCTGCAACGCAAGAGGGGCGAAACGTTCCAACGCGGCAATAACGTCGCTTATTTTCATTTTTCTGCTATTTTCAGAGCAAGCTCGTCGAGCTGCTTATCCTCCAGCGGAGCCGGAGCGTCAAGCATGACATCGCGTCCGGAATTATTCTTCGGAAACGCGATGCAGTCGCGGATACTGTCAAGACCGGCGAACAAAGACACCCAACGGTCGAGACCGTAGGCAAGACCGCCGTGAGGCGGCGCCCCGAATTTAAACGCGTTCATCAGAAACCCGAATTGCTCCTGAGCGCGTTCGGGCGTGAACCCGAGGATTTCAAACATCTTTGCCTGAAGCTTGCTGTCATGGATACGGATGGAGCCGCCGCCGACTTCAACGCCGTTGACTACCATGTCATACGCGTCTGCGCGCACAGCCTCCGGATTGGCATCCAGCAACGGTATGTCCTCCTCCTTCGGATGGGTGAAAGGATGATGCATCGCCATAAGGCGCTGCTCCTCTTCGCTCCATTCAAACATCGGGAAATCAACAACCCACAGACACGCGAATTTGTTTTTGTCGCGAAGCCCGAGCTGCCTTCCCATTTCGAGGCGCAGTTCGCACAATTGCTTGCGCGTCTTCATCACGTCGTCACCCGACAGGATAAGGATAAGGTCGCCAGGATTGGCGTTGAAAGCCTGCTTCATCTGCTGAAGCGTCTCCTGGCTGTAAAATTTGTCAACGCTCGACTTGACGTTTCCGTCAGCCTCAACACGGGCATAAACCATACCCTTGGCGCCGATCTGAGGACGCTTCACATATTCCGTCAGCTGGTCAAGCTGTTTGCGGGTGTAGGTGGCGGCGCCGGGAGCGCAGATGCCTCCGATATATGCGGCATTGTCAAACACGCCGAAGCCGTGTCCCTTCATGATGTCCATCAGTTCCACAAACTTCATGTCGAAACGCAGGTCGGGCTTGTCGCTTCCATAATATTTCATCGCGTCGGCCCACGGCATTCTGATAAACGGTTCCGTCGCCGCCTTTGGAAGAAAGACCCTGCCGGAGC
>CAZYXN010000056.1:0-17638 GCA_964651105.1 uncultured Muribaculum sp.
TCTTGACCCAGCCCTCAAGCCGTGCCTGTGCGCCGCCGGGGTAAACTTCCTCGACTTTGTCTTTAGTTTGTTGGGGTAAGCTGTCAACGGCAATGAGAGCATAGCTTCCCCTTGCTCCGCCTCCGCGCCGTACCACCTCGACACGGTTACGGTTTGTCCAATTACGATAATTGGATTCCGTAACGATGCCGCCGTCGAACAACTCGCGGGTCGATATACAAAGTCTGCCGTTGCAATATTCCATACCCTTATCTCAATGCTGCTGCCTGAGCCTGTATTTCGTAAATCATCGGGATAGTTACATTCTCGAAACTTGCCACCTCTCTCCCCTTGAAAAAGATGTGGCCGGTACCGTCATTTCGATAGAACTCAAGTACCGCTCCGTTTGGGAGGTACTGACGCATCGTGCCGTCCGCATCATGGAAAGTCTCCATTTCCGGCGAGGTAACCATGACTACACCACCGCGATTCATAGCAGCCTTGCGGATTCGTTTGTGGAGGTCGTTGCCAGGCTTGTCAAGAGCCAAGGCATTGAACACGGTGCGCTCGGTAACCTTGAACAGCTTCATAAGAAACTGACGGTCGGTCTTCGATACTGCAATTTGTCTTTTCATTTTCTCACTTATTTAGTCGGTTATTAATCTCGTCGATAGCCTCTTTCAGAGCAAAGTGTCCGGCAACAAGGGCGGCGTACTGCTTGGATTGATCGCACTCCCAGTCGTTGTGGGTTGCCTCAAACTCATCGAGGACAATTCCGGTGTCGTTGAGGTTCTGTGTCAAGGTCTCAATGAGCAGCTTGACTGCGACCTCGGTTCTTTTCTCTGAAAATTGTTTCATTTTTTCTGAAATTTGTGGAAGGGGCAGGATTCGAACCTGCGACTCTGACTGCTCGGTCAAGCGGTGCGCACCAGTGCTCTGTCCTCTGAGCTACCCTCCCGAAATGCCGCCGGGCTTGCAATTCCGACGGCGGTTCAAATGTTGTGCCTTTCGGCTTTAACCGGCTCTCTTGCCGGAGGATTGCCCTCTCTTGGGTCTAACCCTTATCCGTTTATTGCCTCTTGACGACGCTGATTGTTATCCACAATGTCGTCAAACCATCTATCACCTGCTTGCAGTTTGAAAATTGCCAGCTTAGCTACATCAAGAGCGCTCAAAGGGAACATCAGACAGGTCAGTTCATCATTATAGGCATTGTCGCCGGTCAGTCCATAGAACTCATTCATATCCGCGCCTTTGAAAGTGATGAATTCCTTGGGTGTTCCGATACCCCTTGTTTCAAGCAGCTCTTTGTATCCGGCTGTCCACTTGCCGAGATCCCCTGCACATCCTAAGATGGTATAGTAGCTACCATTGTAGGCCGCGTTGAAAGTCGCCTCTCGATTGTCAGCATTGACTTTCAGTATTTGTTTTGTCTCACTCATAGTCGTTTATTTTATTTCGTTAATAATCGGTTTCACGGAGCAGCCGTAGGCGCAAACCAAGCGGTGCTTCAACTTCTCTACATAGAATTCCGGGGCTGTGAACATGATGCCGTTCTCTTCATTGTAGCTGAAGGGTACGCCGTCCAAAATCAGCACTGCGGCCACCTTATGCTTGACGCTCTGCGTCTGCCATTCCTTGATTTCGTCTGTCTCGCTCATATCTGTAAATTTTGAGAACTCGCGGTTTTTTAGTACCTTTGACCGCTCGTTCATTACTGAATACGCTGCAAAGTTCGTAAAATCTTACGACAACACCAAATTATTTCGCAACTTTTTTCGAGTTAGTAGTAAAATATGGCGAATTTCGAGACAATACACGAGCGTATAAAGTACCTCGTCGATAAATACGCAGATGGCAAGAATACTGTTTTTGCCCAACGCCTTGGCGTGAGCGAGGCTAATATCAGGAGCTATATTCGTGGAATAATGCCTAAGGCTGACATACTCTCAAAAATCGTAATAACTTACGAAGTCAATGCAATGTGGCTGTTAACAGGATTGGGTATGGAAGATTTGCCCAATACCGTTCCGGGAGCTCCAATTTTTACAGCAACTGACACCACTGTTCAAACAGTCTTAAATCAGCTACACCCATACATTCAGAGCAAGGACGCTAAAATAATTCAACTCTCAGAAGAGATAGGTCGTCTCAAGGAGCGCATCGCGCAGCTTGAGCGAGAAAAAAACGTTGTCGAGGAATCCTTTCAAACTGCCCCAAGGGAACTTTCCAAATCCACCGTGGACTTATAGAGGAGTGGGAGAGATTTGGAATATGCCCCAACTGAACGAAACGGATACCAAAGGAAACCCCGGAATACCCTCGAATCGCCCTTTTCCGGGGTATTACCCCCTCAAAATGGGGCCTAAATCGGCTCAATCTCTTGAATTTCCTATATTTAATAAGGTAGTCTAGCGCAAAGCAACGGTTTTTTCTTAATAGTGAAATGCCGAAATCGGGGGTCTATTTTGAAAAAACGGTATTTTTCTACCCGTCTATTACCCCCCCCGATTACCCCAAATGTGAATATCCACTTTTCCACAAGTGAATATCCACTTTGAATATCCACCTGAATATCCACCCGTCAAAATCGACCATTCGAACACAAAATAGGGGAACCGCAAGGCTCCCCCGGAAGGTAGGCGTTTTAGCGGCTCTCTAAGTCCGTTATAACGCCGCTATTATGTCATTCAATCATCTGCGCCGTCGCAGGCTCCACGAGGGGCTGTGAGCAGCGTAGTTTGCTGTATTATCGCACGTTTGGTAACAACAGTGCCGCCACCACTCAATCCGGCGCGGCGCAGATAATCATACCCACAACCCACTTGTTCCGGGGTCAGATGGTGGAAAATGGCGGCAATCGAGCCGAAAGCGAGGGTTTTACGCTTGCCTGTCAAGTGAACGATGATGCATTTGGCCTGTCTCATACTCGTAAATTTTTCGCAAATATACACAAATAACCGCTATTTGCAACCTTTTGAATAAATCAAAATCAAGAACCGGCATAAAAAAATCGGCACAAAGCCGACTCCCCTACCCTTTCCGACCATAAAGATCCGCCGTGTAAACCGTCCGATGCCGATCATGCTCCCCATGTAGCCACTGTGTAAACTTGTCGAGCCGAAAATTAAACCGAAATTAAACCAATGTAAACGCTTCGTTTTTTTGACCGCACTCCCCTACCCTCGCCTAACTACCGCAAACTCAAAGGCTTTCATCAAATCCGACCGACCTCATCATGCAACGCTTCGTTTTGTGCCCCATATAACACCCGTTGTTGTGTTTAAATTAACACAAAATGCAGAACAGTAAAGTATTATATATAATAGGTAACGGCTTTGATATTAGACATAATATTCCGTCTGATTATTGTAATTTCGCTACATGGGTTATGAAAAACCACCCAATTGAAGGTATATCATTAGATTTAGAGGTTATTTAATAACCTCTAATAGTCATGTCTAACTTGGGTTAGACATGAAATATTATCCCTAAAATAATGTCTATTGGAAAACCCAAGTCAGAAAATCTTTGTAAATTTGCGGTGCAGTATTCCTTTGGGGATATTGCACCTATTGCACCTTTACATATTAGCTCAATGCGCCTCTGAATCGCCACCTCGGAATGTAACGAGCTATCAATACACATTGAGAACGTGCCTTACGGCGCGGGCTTTCTCATAGTGTATTAAGGCTTGTGGTGAGCCAAGAGGCGTATGGCGAAAGTCTGCGCTTTTGTTTTATCGGCAAGTGCGCAAAATATTAACATCTAAATTCATTCAATCAATGGAAGAAGAAACTAAAACACTACTTACCGATTATTACTCCAAGCCGTATCAAGGTAAGCGATATAGAGAGAATAGTAGTGAATCATTCATTGTTCCAGCCGCTATAAAAATAATGGCGTGGATTGCTTTAATAGTAGGCATACTTGGCATTTTTAGCGACTTTGAGCATGGTTCATGGAAATTCGCACTTGGCATAATAGCCTCGTCAGTTTTCTTGTTCGGCTTCTCTGCCATTGTCAAAGCTGCATACAAATATTTGGATGAATAATAAACCGACAACTAAAAACTACAACAAAGATGAAAAAGTTAATCGCAATCATAGCCATACTTGCATTTATAATGGCAGGATGTGCAAAAAAGGCGAAAAGTCCAGTGGAGGCACGATTTGAACGGTATATTCAATCGGAAAATATAAAAGAAAATACAATATCAATAGACTCCATTGTGCTTGTTGATTCGACGGCAATCATCAACACTCTTACGCAAATAGACAATTTAAGTGATTCTCTTGATAATTGTATATTGGATGCCATAACTGCAATGGCAGACTCAAAACACATACGCAATGAAGCAAGAGCTATTGAAGCAGCGAAAATAACGCTTCGCTATACGGACATTTTAAATGGAAGTAGAAATGTCAAAGCAAAAGAATTGAAAGACAAAATTCTTGCGTTTATTGACGAGAATGACGAAAACAAATGTTATCAACTTGAACATAAAATCTATGTGCATACATCTAAGGGACAAGATGTATATAATGCTCGTACGCTTGGGTATCAAGATACAATAATAATCTATAAAGATGAAAACAAGGCGTGGACGACTAAGTCTACAAGACTCGGCACATATCTGCGCGACTATATGATGGAAACTGTTGCGTCAAAAGAGGTGCTTATGGATGATATTAACTCCTTCCTGAATCAATGATGCCTACTCCCACCAAATCCTACTACAAAATCGGCGAGGTGTCGGCGATGCTATATGTATTAACCAATAAATCAATCTCCCATGAAGAAAATCTTCCAAATCTTAACAATCGCTTTATTGGCACTCTCAACCGCTTGTAGCGGAGGGTCAAAAGGCAGTAACGGCGACAAGTCCGCAAATGATTCTATAGCCAATGATACGGCGGTGGATTCTCTCGCCCTTGCATTGAGCCGTTTGGACAGCATCCAGAGCAAAGGGCAGCTCGTACACTTCGACACATGGAAAATCGGCAATCTCAAAAGTATAGAGGTACAAGCGCAGAAGTTCTCCAGCGAGAACGACAGCATAGTTTTCATAACTCTGCGCAAAGACTGTGGCGGCGAGTATTACTATTCATGGGAGGATGCTTTCATTTTCCAAAAGGAACTGCCCTCGCTATATGAAGCGGTCAACACCATCAAAAGCAACCTCAACAGAGCGACAGACCATAACGAGAAGTATGCCTACACCACAAAGGATAATGTCGTGATATTCGCCGAGAATCCCGGCAAGGGGTGGACGCTCAAACTAAGTGTCGATGCACACAAAAGCAATTCACACATAAGCCTCACTCCGGCTGAACTTGACAATTTCGTGCAGTTACTCCAACAGGCAAACAAGAAACTTGACGAAATAAAATAACAGCTCTGGCAATTATAATAGTTTTACTTTGCATACTGCCTTGGCTCGGTGAGGCATTAAAGGATGGTGGAAAAATCAAATAAAAATTTTTTCAGACTCACACCCCTGCGGCAAAGAGAGGGCGAGGCGTTACCCCCGGCACCCCTTAGGGAGTTGACCTCAACAATCATTCAAAACTGACAAGGCGAGGCTTCTGCAATCCGCAGAGGTTTCGCTTTTGTTTGATGATTCTGCTATGATTCTATGTGTCAAAGATGATGGGCAGTGTCGCATTTGGCTACCCGATAAAATAAAAAAATAGCTGAAAATCAAATGATTAACAGCTATTTGGGGTGCCCAGAACAGGCACACAACCGTACGATTATAAGAAAACAAAAGAAAGAATATGGCTATATATCAACATATTAAAATTTTGCCCATTCTCATTATTTAGATGTTTTTGTCCATATTTTTGCATTTAGTACACTTTTAGTACACCTCGAATCAAATATTTTTCTTAACTTTGCGGTGACATATTTCCAACCCAGGGAAGTGTACTTTTCGCCGGGTGTGCTCCCGCTGTACTCATACTTGCAGGTTGGAGAACATATTACACTTAAAACCCTCTAACTCTATGGCAAAGCTACAGAAACAGACCAAGCAGAACCCCAAGCTCGAACAGCGCGAGCTGAAAGACGGACGCATTGTGCTCTACCTTGAATACTACCTCGGACGAAGCGAGGAAGTGGTGAAAGACGCTGACGGCAAAGTGGTGTATTACACCGAAGGCGCGATGAAGGGCAAGCCGAAGAAGAAGGTTACTCATCTCCGCAAGAAGGAGTCGCTGCCTTTCTATCTCATTGCCAAACCGACTTCGCCGATGGAGCGTCAGCAGAATCGTGAGATTCTTGAAATGGCAGAGAAGATCCGCTTCGAGAAGGAGCAGGAACTTAAGGAACAGCAGACCGGCTTACGCCTTGCGAAGCATCCCGAAGAAATCAATTTCTTTGACTACTTCCAGTCGTTCATCGACAACTATACGAAGAAAGACGTGCGCCACATGCGCCGTGGTCTTGCCATATTCAAAGAGTTCCTGGGGGAGAAGAAAAAGTACAAGGCTTTTGTAGAAACCATCCGTCCCGACCAGATTACAAAGGAGATGATTCGTGAGTTCGCCGAATATCTTCAGTCGCGATTCAATGGTGAAGGACCACACACTCTCTTCCAGCGATTCAAGAAGGTGTTCAAGAAAGCGACCGAAGATGAAATCTTCCAGCGAAACCCATGCGAAGGCGTGGTTATCACGATCGACAGTGAGCAGCTCAAGAAAGATATTCTCTCGATGGACGAAATCAAGCAGCTCGCACTAACACATTATCCCAATGAGAATCCTGTTATACGACGTGCCTTCCTATTCTGCCTGTATGCCGGACTGCGTTTCTGTGATGTTAAGGATTTGACCTTCGCGCAGGTCGACTTCTCTAATCGACTGTTAAGGTTCAATCAGGCTAAGACCGCCGGTCACAGCTCGGCAAGCTGGGTCAATATGCCGCTGACCGATACCCATTTGAGGCTGATAGGCGAGCCCGAGAACGGCGATAAGAACCAGCTTATCTTCCCCTTACCTTCCCACACCATGTGTCTTAAGGCACTGCGCCACTGGACAGCCCGCGCCGGTATCGAGAAGCACATCACCTGGCACTGTGCCCGCCACTCGTTCGGCTGCAACCTGCTCAACAATGGCGCCAACATCAAAACCGTTGCCTCTCTACTCGGTCATGCCGGACTCAAACACACCGAGAAATACACCCGTGCCGTCGATTCCCTCAAACGAGAAGCCGTCGACTCCCTGCCGGATATTTCCTTTTGACACATCACGTTTGACTAAAAAATTAATACCTTTGTATATGGAATCTAACAATTCGCAACTCGTAATATACCAAACTCCGCAGGGTGATACTCGTATAGATGTAAGAGTCAAAGGCGAAACAATCTGGCTCACTCAGCGTCAGATTGCGGAACTGTTTGGGACAAAGGTTCCGGCTATCTCCAAACACCTTAAGAACATCTTCGCATCCGGCGAACTTCAGGAAGATATGGTTATTTCCAAAATGGAAACAACCACTCGACATGGTGCAATAGCCGGTAAGACTCAGACTACAGAGACCAAGTTCTATAATCTTGATGCTATCCTTTCGGTAGGTTATCGTGTCAACTCCAAGAACGCCACAGCATTCCGTATCTGGGCCAATCAGGTGTTGAAACAATACCTCTTGCAGGGCTACGCTATCAACGAACGAGTTGCCGCGCAGAAGTATGACGAGTTGAGCCAGTTGGTCAAGGTGTTGGGACGCACAATTCAAAATCAGGAGAAGCTGACAGAGGACAGCCGCTCGTTGCTTGATGTCGTTGTCGATTATACCTACGCACTCGACACCCTCGACCGCTACGACTATCAGGAGTTGAAGATTGAAGACACCACCGGCAAAGAGGCTTTCCATACCACATACGAAAACGCTATGGAAGTCATCCGTGAGTTGCATGAGAAATTCGGAGGCAGCACATTGTTCGGTAACGAGAAAGACGATTCTTTCAAAAGTTCCATCGGTCAGATTTACCAGACTTTCGGTGGTGTTGACCTCTATCCATCAGTCGAGGAGAAGGCAGCCATGCTTCTGTACCTCGTTACCAAGAACCACTCCTTCAGCGACGGTAACAAACGCATTGCCGCCACACTGTTTCTGTGGTTCCTCAATGGCAATGGCATCCTTTACAATGAGGATGGCACCAAGCGCATAGCCGACAACACCCTCGTCGCCCTCACTCTAATGATAGCCGAAAGTCGCACAGAAGAAAAGGACACAATGGTCAAAGTCATTGTCAACCTGATCAACAAGAACAACTAAAGAATTATCCTTTTTCATATACCCTCATAGAGAGATTAATCAAACTACATATTCAAGAATCTTTTTTATTGTTTCTTGATAACTTGTTGTATCACTTTTTCCGACTGAATACCTTGTCGAATCCAAACACCCTGTTCCATCTTCTCTTAAAGTTAATATACGTTGAACCGTTGACCTCAAAGATTCATCCCTTTCTAAAATCGAGATAGAAGCGGATTCTCTGTTGTCTTTTAGCAGAAACATATAAGGTGTTACTTTTTTATGAAATTCTTCCTTGTCAAGACTCTTGATAGAAAGGATGTGATGTATAATATCTTCCGTGGTAAAATTGAGCCTTCTCATCAGTGCGCATAACAAAAGAACTGATTGATTCAATTTGGTGATTTTGCCATTAAGCCTTACAGATGGTTGCTCTTTAACTTGACAAGTTATGTCAAAGGATTGAATCAGTTCTCTCATAGTCTGATTGTCAATGATTTCTTTTTTGAAGATGCCCTGAATAATATTTATAGGGAACCCCGTAAGATTACTCAAATAATTTATTATAAATTTACTCCGAGTTTCTTGTAGAGAGTAGGTAAACGGTGAACTGCTTAAAAATTTACTAATATAGCCCTTATAGTCTGTATACTGACCGTAAAAATGACGATAGATATTTTTCAAATTATCATTGTCAACTACAAGAACGACATTATCAAATCCGTATTTATTATCGCGGTATTTATCAAAATCCTCTGGTGTATCTATTTTATAATCTATGTCTATCTGAGCTGATAGAACGTTTAAGATTCTGAAGATATGCGCGGGATCCATTCTATCAAGATCCTCAATAATCAAAACTAACTTTTTGTTGTTTTGATTTTTATAATCCTTAATAACTCTGTGAATGATAGAATCAATCGGGTCTGATTGATATGGAGAATTTTGTGCTTGTTTAAAAAATTCGTCAAGTATGGCATCTTCATCATTCATATCTTTCTTTCTGAAGAGATTAAACTTTTCCTTGATTGACTTGAACAATTTCTTAGTAGCCAACAATCCCACAATGCTCGCTCCAACCTTAGAGTCAATGCCTAAATCTGGAATAACTCGAAGTAGATCCCATACAAGATTAGCTCCTTTTGAATATATAAACCATGACCATGCCTCGGAATTTGTAAAGGTTATTCTATCAGTAAGCATACCATGAAGCATTAACTGGAATAGAATATCTCGCTTGATCATATCGAATATATCCTTGTTATCAGCCACTTGATAATTTACAGGGTATAATGTAAGGAACTCAAATTCATTTGCTAAAACTTGGTCGTTACGAATAGTATTCAGAAAATAGCTTTTCCCGTCTCCAAACCTTGAAGACAGGATGGTTCTTGCATTAGCGCGAAGATGAAATCCAAAGTCTTTTACTTTGTCATCTAACGGGACAATAAAGTCTGTCATACGAACTTAATTTTTTGCTTAATTGATGAATATGATTCAATAACATGTATATACAATTGTGAACCATTTAATGAATTATTTGAAGAAGAATGTCGAACTCCATTGAAGTATATGTAACAGCCATTTTGAGGATGTGGCTCAATATATACGACTTCCTCGATATTCACTAAAACTGGTCTTAATCCATTATAACTCTCATGTAATTCAATAAAATAGCTCATAAAATAGAATTTAAGTTAGAAACATACTGTTACGCATGAACGCATTTTTCCTGCTAACATTAATGAAATTAGGAATATAAAAGTTTCGGTTATGCCGTATGTTTATAAATCTTAGCAGCATGACTGTGCAAAATTATGACATACAGTCTGCTAGCTTTTTATACTGTGATCTCATAATTGTTTCAATCTTGTCATCAGGAGCATATTGCATGATTAGCGTGTTGAATATTTCAAAATAATATGCAATAATTGCAAGGATATTGTGATAGAAAACATTGATTAAGGTAGAAACATCTTCCCTTACAGCGAAAATAAAATTAAAGTTCATTTCACCGGTCATGTTCCATCTTCTGGTTGTTGTAGGATGAATTGCCCTATTAGATAGATTAATAATTGAAGAAGGATTATTTTTATCAAAGATCAGACCATAAATAACCGCAGCATTTATAGGACTCAAGATTTTGACTTTGTCGAATTCTGCTAACATCTTCTGCAAATCTTCTGATTTATAAGCAGTCGGATCATAAGACGAATCGTGCAAAAAATTGTTATAAAAACCTTCGTCATACATCATACGCATGAGAATTGTCAGATTATATACCAAGGGCCTTCGTAGTAGCGAATACGCAACTACGATTCGCCCTCTTTTTGCACAAGAAAGAGCTTCCTGTATGAAGTAGCAGAAGTCTATAACCATCCCATATGCAATTTGCTTAAATATTATACATTGTGCATCATTGGGATGTTTAGCAATAAGGAAATCAAGTGGATGATCGTACTTTAGAACATCATCTGGATTAGTGTCATCAGGCATTTTAAGTGCTGTAACTTGTAAGAAGTTGAATTTAGAATCGGTAACAAATGCCTCTATTAGTTCAACCATCTTCCATGCTTTATCATGAAGTAAAGCTTGTTCAGATGTTAACCACCTATAGCTTTGTTGTTTTAGTCGTTTTCTATTTGACATAAGTAAATATTAGATTTAGATTGGCACATTAATTCCGATTCAAAGATAGACATTGGAAAATGTTGACCGTTAGCTATTGGATTGCATTTATTCTCTTTCAAGTCAACGCCATAGAGATTTTCGACATATTCGTCCACTTCTTCTTTTGACGAGAAAGAAAGGAGTACCTCTGTTTGTTCTTGAGACAAAGGATATACCCCGAAATTTTTCACATAGTTCTTGGCATAAGAATAATAGCCGGTTGCGTAAGGCTTACTGGTATGCCTCATATAATAATCGAATACAGAGGATTCAAGAATTCTTTTGAGTACCTTTAGTTCTCTATTGTCATTATGAAAAATGGCGTAACCACAATAAATCAGCATCTCCTCGTTGTCTGTGAAAACAAAATGAGGGACATCGGTCATATATGGGAATAAAAGCTTCTTTCCCCTGTCTGAAATCGCCTGAGTACGACCAAACGCATACCAAACAGGAAAATTGCCTTCTCCCTTGTCTCGGCTCTCCAGCTTTCTTCTGTGCAACGAAAGATACTGATATGCCTTGGGAAATCTGTTGATAAAAATCGCTTCTGGGAATGGCTTATAGTTTGAATCGTAAGGGAAAATAACCTTTTCCAATATAGAATCAATCTCGTCTTCATTATGCAAGACATTGGGTTTAATAATGTCTCTGCAAACTTCTTTTTCAATACAAAAACTCGTGCCGTCTATATTAAGATAATAATATAAACCGTCCTCTTTATTAGGATGAAAGATAAAGACATCGTTGGCTAAAGTCGCAATACCATTTTTTATTCGATATCGATTCCCAAGAGGCGTGCCGGTTTGCTCGATACGATTAATTATCTGAAGTATGTCGCTTTGATTTAGATTCCATCCTTTATGATTGTCTAATCCGTCATAATTGACAATATCATAAACAAATGGGGTCATGTTTTTTATTTCTTCTGATGATGCACGATGGTAATTTATAGCATTCTGCTCCTGCTTCGAGATAAAGACAATACAAGTATATGCCAACTTTTTGCCAAAAATCAATTCATCTCCAAAATCGATTATCTCCAGCCCCATCAGATGAGAGGACACATATTTTCGTAGCGCACGGGCATTTACACTCTTAAAGAACGAATTAAGGGTTATGTAACCTAATCGTCCATCTTCATTGAGTATTTTCATGCCAATTTCAAAGAAGGGTATATATAAGTCGGCATTTCCTCCATTAGCAACCTCCCAGTTGGGCAACAATGCCTTAGATTCCGGTTCTATGTTTTTGGATCTCACATAAGGGGGATTCCCGATGACATAGTCATAGCCCCCGTTCATTTGAACATTCTCAAACTGGAGGAAATCAAAAGACAGAGAATTAGCGCAATAAATATTAAGATCTGATTCATTAATGCATTCATCGTTTGTCAATGCTGTTAACGCAAGGAGAAGTTTCGTTCGTCGAACGCTATTAATGCTGATGTCAACTCCGAACAATCTGCTAAATACAGACTGGAATGTATAATCACAGTTTTTTATAATCTGCGCCGCAGTGTATAAGAATGCGCCGCAACCGCATGCCGGGTCTATAATCAGACCATTCCTGAATTTGTCTGGATTTTCTGCAAACAGTTTATTTACGATGAAATTACGGATATAGGATGGAGTATATATGGCTCCGTTTTTGGTTCTCTCATCCTGCGGAACTGCTTGCTCAAAAACCAAAATCACATCTTCGATTGTAACGATTTCTTCAAAAGTATGATTAACGACATTATCTATCAAAAACTCGGCAATGAAGCCATTTGTCGGGTGTAATTCATTATTAATGAGAAATGATCTTACAACCGCAGCGTCCAATTGCTGAGGATCTGAAATTTCACATAATATATTAAGGGTATCTTTACGCATAGTTCCTATCTTTTCTTTGATTAGACATTACCAGAGTCTTCTCAGCATCTGTAAATTGATACAATCTACAACAGATTTCATCTAGCTCATTCCATAGAGCCTTGACTGCCGGAACATAGCGATATGATCGAGAAGGAGCCGCACTCATTCGTGAATGAAAATGTTCAATCTGTCGTGCGATATTTGCCAATTTCACCATTTCTGATGACATTTCTTGATATGCCAATTTCGGGAACGGTACTGGATCAAGGAATTGCTTGTTGAATTTGTAATATCCGTTTTGCTGAGGATTAGCAATCGATTTGGCAAAGAATGCAAACGGTGTGGAATTTATAATTCCAGCCAAAGCATACAGTCTGTCGTCTGTAATATTATCAATATGAATAAAAAACATATTGGCATTATCACAATATGCGTTTTCATTATTTACTACCGCCGCTTGCGGTTCTTGCGTTGTCATTGGTACGCATAGCTTTCGATAGACAGCGTTGTGGTTGTTGGCGCGAGTGAAGAGATGCCAATGCTCATCTTTATCCAACGCTGGGAATCTCTGGGGTAAAGTCTGAACCTCACTTTCTATCCTTGCTCTATGGCGTAAAAGATACAAGGAAGCAAGCGGAAACCGTCCTTGGAAATCTGAGAACTTTATCTCATTAGATTCTCCATCATTCACATCGTAAGGGAAAATGATAGCTGTATTCTCCGGTCTTACGGAGAGAGGCATGAAATGCTCATTGCATATTAACGCTCTACAAGCTCCCTTTTCTAGTTTGAGATTATCTTCTAACGTAGAATTTCCATAAACAAAGTCATTATCAGTATGATCAACAATGATATGATATGCCGGATCCCATAGGACTTGAACGCCAACTTTTATATCGCAAGAATCTCCAAGACAACCAAGACTTTGCTGTTTGGATAACCTTAGATTGGTTAAACCAGGATTGTCAAAATTCCATGGCGTTTCAGAAATCGAATCTTTAGGTAGATAAATCAGTTCTTGATTCCGGGAAGACAAATAAGAGAAAGTGTCATCAGTTACAGCCGATTTATCGCACACAAGAATCGCCACATAAGTTATCCGACCATCAAAAAGATTGGTCTCCTCATAGTCGTGGATGTAACGTAATATCCTATTCTCTGAAATTAGTTTCCTAATGCCTTTCCCATAATCTGTCTTAAAAAATCGTTTCTGAATCAAGAATCCGAGGCTACCTGTTGAATTAAGGAATTCAAGACCCCGTTCAATAAATGGTATTGCCAAGTCGATTTTTCCGTTTCTACTTGATGCGTAACGATGCTTTATGAATGCTGCCATGGTCGGCAACTCGACATTGTAGTTCTTTACTTCTACATAAGGAGGATTGCCGATTACATAATCGAATCCACCGTCGTAGTACACCGAAGGAAAAGCCTCCTCCCAATTTAATATATTGGTAGAGTCTAATTCATCGGGCTTATCAATCAAACGTGGATAAAGGGTTAAAATTTCCGAAGAGACCAATGTGTTACCACATTTTATATTTTCACCCACTCCATTGAGAATCTTTGACCCATATAAACCGACTCGATCATAAGATTGCATATCATACCCATCAATGATTTTTAGAGACAGTGATAATTTTGCAACTTCAACGCTTTCTTGGTTTATATCTATACCGAATAAGCAAGATGACACGATGTGCTTCTTGCCATTGATATTCAATATTGGCTCTCCTTCTATGATGTCATAATACTCTTGACTCCATGAAGCTGGGTTCTCTTTGAGCTTTGTTATGATGGAATTCTCTAAATAGTCGAACATTCCTGCCAAAAACACGCCACTGCCACATGCCGGATCAAGCATTGTAACAGACAGTATGTCTTTAGCTGACATTGAGTCGAAACGATCCATCCTAAGAGTCGCAGTTATGGTATCTTTTACTTGCGACATTGGGGTAGTTACTGCACCGTTGCTTTTTTTGAACTCGGATTTAAGTGTGTTTGTTAAATTTTTAGCCGAATCCTCTGTTAGATGGTATCCCAAGAAAATATCATAGATATCACTTATACTCTTTAATGGGATCACATCAAAGCAATAGGGCGAGGGATAATAGAGATAAGATAGTAGTTTGGGAAAAACTTCGTTTGAAATTTCCAAATTATGTATAGTTGTAATCCTTTCAAACATGGGACCATCGTAATGTTCGTAAAATTCCATGTACGATGATTCCTTAAATTTGCGCCAGAACCCCTCTTCAAGATAATTAAGCAACAAACCGTCTTCTTCAAGCCCCTTTGCCTCACATACGCGAATAAATAGTATGCGATTTAGAATAATCTGCGTCCATAGATTTAAATCACTTACTGAAATTTCGTAATGATTGTTCTCCCTTATTGATTTTGCAAGTTCAAGTCGAATAGCACATAAGAATTGAGCGAAACTTCTATCCAAAGCGTCTGCTCCCTTAAAGTCAACCTTGATAAAATCATGTATGACTTTATCTCTATTCAAAAAACGATTAAGCAGCTCATAATTTTCGATATATTGGTCAATAGTGAGATATTGTATCCTCGCAAAATCAGCGGTATCAGAGATATTAGGCTTAGCTGAGCAGTCGTAAATTGCCAACTCATCAAAATTAGTCACTATTGAATATGGCGCACCAATAGACCAGCCATAGGATCTTATCTGGAATGCAACATTTTTATCGTTCTTTATATCAACGGTTTGTTTCTTGGCATCAATAAAGAAGAACCGATTCTTCCCATTCATCAGGGTATAGTCTGGCTTTACATAACGGGAGCCAATACCATGCAATCGCTCTCTTTCGGCACGGTTGAGTGTCCGCTCCTGCATGACTTGACGTGTATTGTTAACATCCCAACCAAATACTTCCAGCATATCATTAATCCACATTCTAACTGTTTCTTCAGATGCATTCTGAAGCAAACCGTTATCTCTTGCGGATAAGAATCGTTCAACCAATATTGAAAATCTATTTTTACAATCCATCATTATTCGGATTTAATGCCATATTCAGTTAAACTCTCGGATACAATACTCAAGATTTCATCTGGCTCTTCATCTTGTGACAATAGGTCATAGACTTTCCCCGCCAGCCATAGCTTCCTTAGATAATTAAAATCTATACCATAGAAAACCGCCAAAGCTTTAATATGCTCCTCTCTGGCAATTCGTTCACCATTTTCAATCTTACAATATACAGCATTATCAATACCAATCGCAGAAGCGACTTGACGTTGAAGAAGACTATGTTCCTCTCGTAATGATTTTAGTTTATCCTTCAAAAGCATGACCTTATATGTTTTGGTGCAAAATTAAACAAAGAAACTGAGACTGCCAAATAAATTGACAAATAATGTCAAGACAACATTCTGCAATACGAATTGAATTCACATATAGGTTTTATGGATATATAAATATAGTCGCGATTGGTAAAAAATGTTGGGAAAAGGAGCTGATATTTATATGGATTTCGGGGCAAATGGGTGAATGGCAGGGAGAAAGAGCATATATAAATAATCGCTCCATTTGTAAAGATTGTGAATATCTGGTTGACAGGCTTTTATGAGTAAATCTATTTGCATAATTTTGCCGTTGTATTGATACGATGTCAATTGCAGAGACATCTTTTCATATGGTGAACACGGGAATGCCTGCAACACTTCCCCTACGACCATAACCGCTAATATTTGCTATCATGGCGGACAATTCTAATCTTCAACCAAATCAGGCTTCCAACGCGGAGCCTGTCTCACCCTTCAAAGAAATCCTCACTATTGAGGAAGCGGCTGAATTTCTGAGCGTGTCAAAAAGCTATCTCTACAAGCAGACGAGCGCACAGGCGATTCCCCATTACAAGCCGACTGGCAAACGCTGTTACTTCAAGCGAAGTGAGCTTGAGGCATGGGTTCTCGCCGGAAGAATCTCGACAAAGTCTGAAATAGCGCAACGGGCGAATGCCTATTGCCTTAAGACCCGGAAGTGATGTGTGCCGAGATTATCACTTTCAATGCGGAACTGTCGCCTCCGATCTACGGACTTCCGGCAACGATGCAGAGGATTATCCGGGAGGTATCGGAGAAGCGTCAGGCTGCCATTGACTTTGCTCTCGGCCCGGCATTGGGAGCCGCAAGCATAGCCATCGGAAGCCGGATTGTGCTCGATGCCTACGGTTATAACAATCGGCTAAATCTGTGGATAATGATGATTGGACGCAGCACTGCCAACAAGACTGCGCCGATGAAGGACATCTACGCCCCGTTGTATAAAATCAACAATCGGCTGTTCGATGAGTACAGCGCGAAGGTAGAAGCCGTGAAAGCCGAGCGTGCTGCCGGAAATGACAAACCACTTCCGAAGACAAGCCAGATTCTGATTGAGGATTCCACACCCGAAGCACGCAATCAGGCTCTTGAAGATAATCCGCATGGTCTTCTCAACAGCCGCGAAGAACTGACAGCAACCATCGGCGACATCGGACGATATGGTAGCAGCGGTGAATTGAGTGCCTTGCTCTCCCTTCGTGACTGCACACCGTTCTTCTCCAACCGCAAAGGCGAAGGATTGAAAGTTATAAAGGCTCCGTTTTACTCGTGGGTGAGTGGTATCCAGCCGGGAATGCTGAAACCGACATTCGACAATCCGAAATTCCTGTCAATGGGATTCCTCAACCGATTCCTGGCATTCTATCCCACCGATATGCCAAAACGCACGGCACGGAAATCGACGGAGTCGGTAACGATTGACCCTGTTGTATCAGAAGCATGGAACAAGCTTATCAACGACATATATAATAGAGTTTAAATAAACTTATATGTTACGCACGAGTTTTGAACCTCCAATTGTG
>CAZYXN010000057.1:0-17155 GCA_964651105.1 uncultured Muribaculum sp.
AATGGAATCGACCCTATTTTTTCTTGCACTAAAAAGTTTTATCGGACAGCAATAACTTTCTAAACAATGAAGACTTATAAAAATCGCATATCTACAATGTTGACATCCTCGAGACAATATTTATGCTTGTGTCTGATTGCGGGCGCCCTTGCGATATTTTCCAATGGTTGCCGTAAAGAGACCCCGTTCATACACGAAGAAGAAGAAATCCCCGGAGGGGAGCCTACCGGACCCTCAGATGAGGAGTACATCCCTGACTCAAGTACGGCAGCAAACGATATAAAGGGTTTTTATCTACTGAACGAGGCGAATATGGGAAGCAACAAGTCGTCTCTCGACTGTTTCAGTTATACGACCGGCAAATATCAAAGAAACATCTACCCTTCGCGCAATCCTCAGATAGTAAAGGAACTGGGCGACGTAGGCAATGATATCGCAATTTACGGGAACAAACTGTATGCGGTGATCAACTGTTCGCACTACGTTGAAGTGATGGACGTAAGCACGGCACGCCATGTGGGGAGCATCGATGTGTTAAACTGCCGGTATATCACGTTTAACGACGGGAAAGCATATATCAGTTCTTATGCCGGGCCCGTGCAGATAGACCCCAACGCCAGGCCCGGAAAAGTGGTGGAGGTCGACACGGCAAGTCTTCGTATCACGCGCGAAGTGACCGTGGGCTATCAGCCCGAAGAAATGGTGATCACCGACGGAAAACTATATGTGGCTAATTCAGGCGGCTACCGCGTGCCTGACTACGACAATACCGTGTCTGTCATAGACCTTGCATCGTTCAAGGAGGTGAAACGAATCAATGTGGCCATCAATCTCCACAGGATGCGCCTCGACAAATACGGCAATATATATGTCACCTCGCGCGGAGACTATTATGACATTCACTCCAACACATACGTGATTGACTCCCGCACGGATTTCGTGTCGGGCATTCTTGGTTTTCCGGCAAGTGAACTGTGCCTTTCCGGAGACTCGCTCTATGCCTACAGCACCGAGTGGAGCCACTATACGCAGAAAAACACTGTCAATTATACCATCTATGACATAAGGAAGAAACGCATTGTGAGCAGGAATTTCATCACCGACGGCACAGACAAACAGATACAGGTGCCTTATTGTCTCGATGTCAATCCTCAGACAAAGGAAATTTTTGTAAGCGATGCACGCGATTATATCACCCCCGGAGTGCTTTACTGTTTTTCTCCTCAAGGCAAATTAAAATGGAAAGTGACCACCGGCGACATCCCGGCACATCTTGTATTCACGACAAAAGATTTCAAATAACCAATACAGATTATCAATGACAAAAATGCAGAAATGGAAACCAGCCCTGTTTATGTTGCTGTCTGCCTGCATAATGACCGCTTGCAGCGATGATGAGGCAGGAGAACTGATGGGCGATCCCGATTTCACCTTTAATTCCGATACCGGAGAGTATCAGGTGAAGTTGGGCAGAGAGGTAAAACTGAGTGCTCACGTAACCAACGCGACCGACGCTTACTACACATGGAAACACGATGGAAAGATAGTCGGCACCGACACGGTCTATATGTTTCCGGGCAGACAACTCGGCGAAAAGTTCGTGAACTTTCGCGTGGATGCAGGGAATGGCTCTGTCGAGAAACAAGTGAAGGTGACGGTGGTCGACAAACTGCCGCCCAAAATCACAATATCGTCATCATCGGTGGCCTATTGCGACCAAGCCATGGAACTGGCGGCGGAGGCACAATACACCGACGGCACAACGACCTTTGAATGGTCATACGAAGGCGAAGTAGTGAGCAGAGACTCCATCTATGTGTTCAAGCAAAAAGAAATAGACATCTATTCGGTGGCCTTGAAAGTGACAAACGAAGATGGAGTGGACGTGAAAAATGTCAATATTTCCGTCATTCCCGACGAAGAGCCCATGATCTTCTTCGACAATGGCGAATACGTACTGCCGTCGGAGATTCGTGAAAAGAAAGCACGTACCATGACTTGTCCCATCGGCAAGAACCTGGTGCTTGCTCCCGTGCGCTTCGGAATCGGCGACAAGGCCGTATATGAATGGACCGTAGACGGAAGCGTGCAGTCTGAGACTTCACTTTTCTTCAACTTCACACCGTCGGTACAAGGGAAAATATATGAAATAGGCGTGACGGCCATCGACGGTAACAAAACGGCCTCGACGGTAGTGAAGGTGCAATGCACCGAGCCTGAGAATACGTTTTTCCGCGAAACGACGGACAAGAGCAGTTACATCTCCAATCACTGTTTCTCGTTTATACCTGCTCCGGGGCAGTTTATCAGTTTCAATCAGAACCAGACTGCCGAAGACGCCCGCCGACAAATTCAGGCAGCTCTTGACAGAGGCGCCGGCGAAGGGGGCTATCTTGCGTCCTTGGGCGCGTGGGGCGGATACTTTATTCTGGGATTCGACCATAGCGTGAAAAACAACCACGACGGGGAACCCGACTTCGACATGACTGGAAATCCGCTGGGTAAATACTGGTGTGAATGTGGAGTGGTATGGGTCAGTCAGGATGAAAACGGCAACGGAATTGCCGACGACACATGGTATGAACTCAAGGGCAGCGAAACCGGAAAGCCGGGAATCGTACAGCGTTATGCTTTGAAATATTACCGTCCGACCAAGGAAAAGACCGACGTGCTTTCAATCGACAACGACGGCAATCTGACTTTCCTCCGACGCAATGCCTATCACCCGGAAAGCGGCTATTATCCATGGTTCATGAAAGAGGAATATTATATACTGACCGGCACCTGCCTCGGAAATCAGTTCACCACAGAGGGGCTTGAACTGAATTGGGGTTTCGACTGGGGCTATGTGGACAACATCAACGACCCCACGGGCTTCAGAATTGACAACGCCATACAGCAGGACGGGTCTCCCGCAAAGCTTGAATATATTGACTTTGTAAAATGCCATACCGCGCAAATGGGACAAGGAGCTGCTGTGGGAGAGGTGTCCACGGAATCCTCAGCAGCCATAGACGTGCGTCTGAGAGCAAAAAGAAAATAACTAACAGAACCAGTCAAGATCATGAATAAAAAAATAATCAGTGTCATTTTACTTATGCTCGTATTTTTCACGAGCTGTAACGACGATGACCCATTTGTCGGCGCCGACAATTTTATTTCGTCGTTTACCCTTACCCGGGGAGAACAGACCATCGACGGAATGTTTCAGGGCGATACCATACTTATGTACATTCCGGAAGGTTTTCTGAATGGAGAATCCATAATCCCCAATGTTGAGTGCAGCGAAAACAGCGTCATTTCTCCCGACCCAAGTAGCATCAAGGCTTGGGACGAGGAGCAGAATTTCTATGTCACCTCGTATAGCGGAATCGCGCGTCGCTATCGCTATGTGCCTTATATGCAGGATATCACCGAATCCGGATTCGTGACTCTCAACACGCAATCCGATGTGGAGGCTTTCGGCGCCAAAGGTGTGACACGCCTTGACGGCAACCTCATCATAGGCAAGACCGCCGGACGTGACACCATCACCTCGCTTGCCCCCCTCGCTTCTTTGCGGTCAGTGACAGGAAATATTGTCCTCAACAAGACATGCAAGCCATATTATATCTCAGGGCTTGACAATCTTCAGGAGATTGGCGGATCCTTTGAAGTAAATTCTGTCGACAGCCTGTGGACAATAGTGATGCCCGCACTGGCAAAGATCGGCAACTCGCTTTACATACAGAGCGGTTCAGCCAATGAGCTGGCGTTCCCTGCACTTGTCTCGGTCGGCGGCGACATTACTCTTGCGTCCGCCTTTACAAGCGCCGACTTCTCGGCGTTGCAGCGTGTCGGAGGCGACTTGGCTTTGAGCGGCACCGTTGTGGTCAACGACCAGAGTTTTCAATCACTCAGTACTGTCAACGGTTCGGTCAAGGTGAGCATGAATGTAAACAAACTCAAGTTCCCGGAGCTGAAACAGACCGGAGGTGTTGAAGTGACGACAAAAACCATCCAGATGCTTTACTGTCCCCTTCTGGAAAGAATCATGGGTACTCTGAGCACCGTTGACAGCCCCACATACGAGCTGTCGTTCCCCGCGTTGAAACAAGTCGGCACTGTCAATATCAATTCCCCTAGGATAAACCAGTATGACTTTTCCCACCTGGAAACCGTCGACGGCAATTTCAATGTAACGCTGCCGAAGTTCGAACTCACCAAACTGGGATCGCTGAAACGAATAGGAGGCGACGCAGCCTTTAATTTCAAGGAGGAAGATGAGCTCTCTTTCCCTCTATCCCTCAAGGAAGTGGGCGGAATAACAGTGGCTACAGGCTACTACAAGACGCTTAATCTTAAAGGAATAGAGGTGGGGCATATCACTCTGTCAGGCAACACTTATTCCGATATCAATATCATAGCCGACGATGTTTTCAATGGTAAACTCGTGATCAGCAATATGTGGAGCCCCACATCGCCGCTGCCTACACTGACAGGTTTCAAGGAAATCGGCGGTCTGACCATAAGCAACGCCTCCTTCGATGCCTCCGGCCTCAGCGAGATTATCATACGAATCAACGGTGATTTTGAATATTCGCCGGGGAGCGCGACCGAGTTCTCGCTTGACAATCTCACGGAGGTAACCGGCAATTTATATATTTACGGGGCATCCTATTATACGAAAACAATTTTCCGTTTCCCGAAGCTTGACAAAATCGGAGGCAATGCCCGTATTTCGATCTATTCCGACTATACTGACGAGCAATTCCCGGCCCTGGAAAGCATTGGCGGCGATTTCGCGCTTCATTCGGGTTTCGACAACTCGGGTCCCTCGACGATTCTTTATCCGTCGCTGAAGCGTGTGGGCGGCACTTTGACAATGTATCCGCAAGGATATGTAGGCAGTACGCAGAACGACAACGTGCTGACCACAGGCACCAATACAACGCGCACCAATCTCGACTTCCTTTCGGGGCTGGAGAGCATCGGAGGCTTCAGGATTATCAACCATTCGGCGCTGATTTCATACGAGGGGCTTAAAAAAGCTATCACAACATGTCCGCGCGATAGATGGCAGACAACCGGAAATCTTTATAATCCCACTTATGAAGATCTGACAGAGAAAAATCAATGGACCAAACCACAAAACTGATATTTACCATGAGCCATTACAAGGTTTTAATATATTTGTTGCTGGCTTTCGTTACAGGTCTGACATTTTCCGCCTGCGACGATGACAGCGTTTTCGACGGCAACGACAATTTTCTTGTGTCATTCGCGTTGGTACAGGACGGAAATTCCTACACCGGTGTTATCGGAGAAGGGAAAATAACCGTGACCATACCCGACACACTGACTCTCTACAATACCGTGGCGGAATATACATGCAGCGAACATGCCACAATCTCTCCCAATCCCGCTTCAATAACCGAATGGGATCAGCCGCATGCTTTCACCGTCACCTCATATTCAGGCAAGTCTCAGACGTATCAGTACACACTCCAACGCAGCATCATCACCATTGAGGAAGGTATCAATCTGCGCACCGAGGAAGATATAGCTTTGTTTGCCGAGAAACATGTCAGTCGTATCGAAGGATCTCTCGTCATAGGCATGAAAGATGCATTCGGCAGCCAAGACAGTATCTACTCACTCGCACCCCTGGCTTCGTTGAAAGAGGTGACGGGTAACATCAAGATTTATCCGAGCTTCGGCGGCACATCGCTCGAGGGTCTTGAAAATCTTGAGCATGTGGGTGGCATAGAGCTTGTATATCCGGAAAACAACTATGCCGAGCGTCCTGAATTCAAGAACCTTCGCCGCATAGAACTGAACTCGCTTAAGATAGTAGACAGCGACATGAAGCTTATAGCTGATACTCTCGATGTGTTCAACTTTCCGAATCTCACAGCCGTGGGTCGTGACCTGTTTATAGAAGGAAACGGCATCCGCGCGCTTAATGCGCCTAAACTGCAGACGGTGGGACGTGAATTCCTTTTGGGAAGCGCACGCTGGTATGGCAACTGGCCTTTTTATTGCCTTGAGACGGTTGACCTGCCTGAACTTGCCTCAGTCGGCGGGAATTTTTCGATAAAGAGAACCGATTCCCTCAAGAGATGCCTCTTGCCTAAATTGAACAGCACGGTGGATTTCAATATCGGCAGCAGCGTTCTTGAAGAATTGGAGGTAAGCAATCTGACTGAAGTCGGGCGATTGAACCTGTCGAATATGCCGCTGTCAGTGTTGAATCTCTCCAATCTGAAGATCGCGAGCGCAATGTATTTACAGTCGCTCACGGCGTTGAAAAGCCTGAGCATACCGGTCAAGGAAATAGAAGGCGATGTTCAGATCACCAATTTATCGTCATTGGAAAAAATGGATATGGGAGAACTCGAGAGAATGGGTTCATATTTTCAGCTTCAGTCGTGCCCCAAACTTACCGATCTGAATCTCGGCAAACTGGAAGAAATAAGCGGCAATCTTATTTTTTCCTCTCTTGACGGTTTGCGCAACTCCGACTGTTTTCACTCCCTTAAAAAAGTCGGTGGAAACTTCGGATTGACGGTGAGCAGCGAGGCTCCTTTCGATTTTAGCGGTTTTGAGGCACTTACCTATGTGGGCGGGAATTTCTCTCTGTCAGGCGACGGACAACAGACCGCACTGGACGCGTTCAACAATCTTGAGCACATCGGCACCAGTATCCAGTTCAATGGTATGCCTAATGTCACATCGTTGGGCGGATTCCGGTCGCTGAAGAGTTTCGGAAATGATTTCTTTGTCAACTTCGTCAATTTTGCGAAGCTTTGGAGTCTGTCGGATTTCTTGTCGAAGTTCAAAGATGTGTCGCTTTCTACTATGTATATTTCCCAGATGCCCGAGTTGAGCGTGCTTGATCTGACGGGTCTGAAGATTCTGGGTCTCAACTGCTCGAATTTAACGTCTCCCTTGACTGTGAAAGGTGAGACCTTGACTTCGGTAGGGATAAGCATGCAATCCAGCAGCACATTGAAACTTGAGGGGATAGAGCAACTTGCATCCCTGACTGTCATGAACAGCCTCGAAAGCACCGAATCCATGAGTTTCGACGGATTGAAGACCGTAAGGGGCAATCTTTATTTAAGCCTGCCATCCAAAAATTCAAATATGCAATACCTCTCTTTTCCTGATCTGGAAAGCGTAGGCGGCACTATGACCATTGCGGGCCAGGGGTATGCGTCGGCCAATATTTCCATAAATATGCCAAAGTTAAATGAATGTGCGGCTCTGACTTTTTATGGTATGAAAGAGCTGAATCTTCCCGACCTCGAATCGGTGACCGGACAGTGTTCTATCTCCACAGCCTTTGTATCCGGACAGGGTCTGTTCATGATGGGCGACGGCGACATCAAGTTGCCGAACCTCGCGTCGGTGGGATCACTCATAATCACTACCAACACCTACAACGCAAGTCAATACAACTCGACATTGACCAACCTGGATTTCCTTTCTTCGCTCCGTCAGGTCACATCGACCGCCAATGCAGCAGTGCAGGTCAACAAACAGTCGGATCTCACCGACTTCTCGGGATTGAAGAACGTAGTGGAAGGGCTTACAAGCGCAGCTCAATGGAGCGTCAGCAGCAATGCGTATAATCCTACATTTGAGGAGGCCAAATCAGGAAAATTAAAGCAATAGGTTGCATTAAGCAAACACTCTTCATGAATATGAGGCTGCGCCATAAATGTTTACGGCGCAGCCTCAGTTGTGTTAAGAGCCGAAAAAGCAAATATTTAGTTTCTTCCCGTAAGAACCGGAAGCCGAGAATCATTCATTGTCCTGAACAGTGCCGCGCTCGCATTACAACAGTCCAGACCAGTTGATTGGCGGCGTGCCGCGCCTCATTGACATTCTTGCGACCTAAATATTGGCTTATTACGACTGACCCTCCGACAGAAACCGCCAAAAGCAGATAATTAAGTAAAGACATAAGGAAATTGACAAGCGAAACCCCTGACACAGCACTTTCGCCGACATCAGAAATAATCAGAGAATCAGCAAAACCAACCATTATATGCAATGTCTGTTCAATTACCAATGGCATAAACAGGAGGAACAGAGTCTTGTTGCTGTATAATTGCCCCGTCCTGCCAACGGCATTGCCAGAGTCTGTTGTTGATATACTTAATGTAGCCATCTGCAATAATTTATCAAGTGCAAAATTAAATCAAAAGCCTCACAGCAATTTTGCCGCAAGGCTCAAAGAATTTTGCTGATAAGGTCAAATCCTTTTTATCTGTCAGACGATTCAGAAATCAAGCCGTTTCATCGTATAATAGCGATGTGCGAACATAATCGCTTTGGCTACCCAGCCACCGAACATATCTTTCAATCCGTCCATTTTACTTCAAGGTACTCATATCAATGACATATCGGAACTTAACTTTACCGTCAAGAACATTTTTATATGCCTTGTCAACTTCCGAGCCTTCGGCATTGATAATTTCAACCTCCGGATAAATATTGTGGGCTACTGAATAGTCAAGCATCTCCTGTGTTTCACGGATACCGCCTATCTGGGAGCCAAATACTTTTCTGTGACCGTTGAAGACAAGTTCAGCAACCGAAAGATGCGGCATATTGCGGAATGCTGGGAGACCGACTATGCCAAGCTGACCGTCAATCTTAAGCATCTTCATATACATCACCGGTGCATAAGCAGCCGGAATGGTGGAGAGTATGAAATCAAATGTTCCTTCAAGACCTTTCATATCATCTGGATTGTTTACATTCACATATCGGGTTGCACCCATACGAAAGGCATCTGCACGCTTCTCTTCCGTAATGTCAAACACCGTTACATCCGCGCCTAAAGAAACCGCATACTGAACGCCCATGTGTCCGAGACCACCGAATCCTGCAACACCTACTTTATCTCCTTTCTTTACACCTGCCTGCATGATTGGAGAATAGGATGTGATACCCGCACATAAAAGAGGAGCGACTTTTGAAATGTCGGCATTTTCGGGGACTTTGATTGCAAAGTCTTCGGCTACGACGTATATGTTGGAGTAACCACCCTGAGTAGGCTCGTTTCCGTTGAAACGGTCTATCCCGTGATATGTCATTACAGCGCCTTCCCCACAGTATTGTTCAAGGTCATGTTTGCAAGCATCGCATTTACGGCATGAACCTATCATACAGCCGATACCTGCATAATCGCCCACCTTGAACTTGGTGACGTTTTTTCCCACGGCGACAACCCGACCGGCGATTTCATGTCCGGGAACCATCGGGTAATCCTCACGTCCCCAATCGGCAAAAACATGGTGCAGGTCGCTGTGGCATATACCGGCATAAAGAATCTCGATTTGAATATCGTTATCTCCTACGGGATGACGGCTGAACTCATAGGGCCTGAAGTTGCCGTTTTCTTCATACACAGCCAGACCTTTGGCCGGTATTCTTTCTGTTGTGTTTTGAGCGTACATAGTCATACTTACGGTTGCTAAAGCAGCTATTAAAAGTTTTATTTTCATCATAGAAACTGTTATTGTAAAATTTTAGCGTTGTTGAAAATTAAGTTTCTTCAGCCACGACTCTACTGATTTTTTTGCTTCAGGCTGAGCTTTTTGGGCTGTGTTGCCGCGAACCGCAAGACCGGATTTGACAGTAGCGCCTTTGCAAGTCTCACGAATGTTCTCCTCTGTGTCCGAGAGTCCGCTGCCTTCATGTGTGCAGAACGGTATAACCGTCTTGCCAGACCAGTCGTGTCTTTCCAGAAAAGTATATACAGGCATAGGCATATCACCCCACCAGTTAGGATAACCGAGGAATATTATGTCATAATCCTCTGCTCTGATGTCACCCTGTATCTCAGGGCGAGAGTTTGTGTCCTTCTCTTTACGGGCGATATCGACGCAGTCCTGATAATCGTCGGGGTATGCTTTTGCCGGCTTTATCTCGAATGTTTCACCTCCTGTCTCTGCGGCAATCATATCGGCGATGATGCGGGTGTTGCCTTTTGAGATGTTTCCGACACCATAGTTTTCGCCGGTGCGCGAGAAACAGGCAACAAGAATCTTTTTATTTTCCATATTTTCAGTTTTATCTGATTTTACACCTTGTGCGCAGGATGTCATTCCGCATACGGAAAGGACCACAGCGCAGATTAAAGAGAATATTTTTTCCATCATGCGTTTGCGGGGTTTAAGGGTCCATAGAAGAATGACGCGGTAGCTCCACCGTCGATGAGGAAATCAGCACCTGTGATGAATGCTCCTTGCGGACGCATCAGCAGTTCGGCTACATTTGCCACCTCGTCGGCTGTGCCGGGACGACCTGCCGGACATTTGGCAAACATATTCTTGTAGAAATCGCTGCGCGGCCCGTTGAACTCGTCGAGAGCAAGCGGTGTCACGATGATACCGGGTGAGATGGAATTGATGCGTGCCCCGCGCTGTCCCCATTTCACAGCCTCTGCCATCACACGCTTCACGTTACAGCGTTTCGCCATCTGATAGGCATGGAGAGTGTCGCGTATATTGCCCGGTCGAAGCATATCGAGTGCAAGCAGTTCGTCGGTTGGGGTCATTGCAAGCTGTTCATCCTGTTCGGGTGTGAGAGCCGGCATACGGTGTCCCGACTGGCTGGAGATTGTCACGCCTGTGCCGCCTCCGGCAATAACTTTGCCGACCTCTTCGAGCAGGACTGCCGTTCCGTAGAGGTCAACCTTCAATATTGTCTCTATCGACGCCTGAGAGGGCGACACACCGGCGGCATTTACGAGCATCTTTATCGGACCGTATTTCTGCGCCTCGGCAATCATGGAGAGTATGGACTCCCGCGACGAGAGATCCATCTGGAAAGGCACGGTGTCGAAACCCGCCTTGTTCATGATGTCGGCTATCGTTTCGGCGTTTGCCATGCGGTTGTCGGCCACGATTATCTTCATGCCGTAACCCATGCGGCGGGCTATCGCCATACCTATCTGACCTGCGCCGGTCAGTATCATAACATCTTTAGTCTGTGCCATATCGTTATTGGTTTTTTGTTTGTTTTCTATGTTGTTGCAAAGTTAACGCTAATCGGCTGCGCGGGCATTAACCATATTACCGAGAGTCTAAACTGAATTACGGAATCGGATGAATCATGCATCTTTTTCAGTCTTCCTTGTGACCGATACAAATCCAATGACACCGGAAACTACAAGAAAAACGATACCGACGGTAAGAATCAAAGTATAAGAAAAACGGTCGGCAAGCAGTCCCCATCCGCCTGCGGCGATTGCTCCGCCAATGGCAATCGCCATTGACACGTTGGAGAATATCCGGGCATAGCTGACATTACCGAATACATGGCGAACAAGCATAGGGGTCTGCACAGTTACACCGGCATACGCCCAGCCGAAAAGAAATCCGCCTCCGATGCAGATACCTATTCCGGCCGAACCGAGCAACAGCATCACAAGACCCAATATTCCGAAACCGGCTGTAACTGCCACACCCCATAGTGCGCTCCGGTCATTTATCATTCCAAGGGCCACCTTTCCGACAGTCACGCCGACCATCGCGGCAGAGGCAACAAACGAAGCCTGTTCAACGGTGAACCCGGTGGTCTGGGCATAAGCGGGGAAAAAGATGTTGAGCGTCGCAGTTGCGTTAAGTAAAAATGCGAACACTATCAGTCCGTAGAAAATCGGCATTCCGATTGCCTTTGAATATTCGATACCTTTTTTCGGATACTGTCCGGCAGTTGTTGTATTGCCCGTTTCCCATTCTCCGAATGGAGCAATTCCTTTGTCTTTGGGATAATCACGAAGGAAGACCGCAAGCACCGGCGTTACAATCAGAAATATTGCAAGACCGAAAAGCAGGTATGTAGTGCGCCAGCCATAATCTGTGATCAACAGACCGGCCAAAGGATTGAACAAAACGCCACCGATGCCCGACCCGGCACTGCATATTCCGATGAAAACGCCTATTCTTGTCTTGAACCAGCGGTTAAGCAGAGTAGGAAAACCGAGATACATCAGGAACGCGAGACAAATACCGAAAACGGCACCCGCCACATAGAATTGCCATACGGCATCTGCCATCGACAATCCGAAGAATGTCAACGCAACTATAAGCGAACATCCCGACAGTATCCATCGTGCGCTGTATCGCTCCATCATTTTGCCGGCAAAAGAGAGCGTAAGAGTTGAGAACAGGAAGTTCAACGAGATATACAGACCGAGCTGTCCGACCTCGACTCCGAGTTCTTCGCTGACCGGCTTATAGAAAATACCTGCGCAGCTCATTACGAGGCCGACTATTACAAACATTATGAGAAAGCAACAGAATACTATTGCGTAGCCGTAGTGAAGCGGTTGTTTTTCAGTAATATTCATATTCTGCAATATATTTGTTTGCTATTCAATTATTCCTATACGCTTGAGCCATTCTTCCACAGTGTCGCGGGAATTGGCGGAGTTGATTCCCTGCACAGCAAGCCCCTGAAGTATTTTACCCTGAGAATAATAACTTCTGGCAAGTCGTTCACAATCTCCGAGTCCGCTTCCCGCATGTGTCGAGAACGGTATGATGGTCTTGCCTGTCAAATCATATTTCTCATAAAATGTCCGGATTATCATCGGCATGGCGCCATGCCATACAGGTCCTCCGACAAACACGGTGTCATAATCTTTGATATTCTCAATTTCTCCGATAAACTCTGGACGAGCATTGTTGTTGAGTTCCTCGCGCGCTATCGCCACAGTTTCCTGATAATTGTCGGGGTACGGATTCTTAGGCAGTATCTCAAACTTGTCGGCACCGGTCAATTCAGTAATAAAATTTGCAACGCGAGCGGTGTGCCCTATCTCAAGCCACTGGTTCGGATAGTTGTAACCGGTGCGTGAAAAATACACTACAAGCATTTTGCCACCCTTGTTTGCAGAGTTCTCCGGGTCATCGGTTTTTTCAGGAGTAGGATCCGGCTGTTCGGTTTCGGGCTGATCCGGGTTATCAACTAACGGTTCATCTTCGCCGCATGAACTAATCCCGACGACAAGAACCAGACTGAAAATCCAAAAAATCACCTTTTTCATAAGTCTTCTATTTTTGGCACAAAATTAGTATGGATTTTAATGCCTGTCATTAATCAAATTACGGATTGCCTGCCCGAAATTACTGAATGAAACATATTGTTTAGTCAATTGGGTTACGGGTATCTACATAGATGACCGTAATTACATATTTTCCAAACATAATTACAGATAATGTTATTTCGATAATGGAGGTTTTCTGATAATGCGGTATCTTTGCAGCATAAAATAAACAATATGAATAAAGAACTTTTGAACATCGAGACTGTGGCGGAATATAACGATATGCTTGGTGTGGAAACCAGACATCCGCTTGTCAGCGTCATTGATCTATCGAAGGCGCATCCGATGCGGCACTTGCGCCATACTTTCAGTTTTTACACAGTTTTTCTCAAAGACGAGAAAAACTGCGAACTGTTGTATGGCCGTCAGAAATATGATTTTCAGAAAGGTTCCGTTATATGTCTCGCGCCGGGACAGGTCATAGGCATTGAAGACACTGGAGAACAATTCCAGCCTAAGGGGTGGGCATTGTGCTTTCATCCCGATTTAATCAAGGGCACTGAACTGGGGCGCAATATACGGGAGTATTCATATTTTTCCTACGAGGTCAATGAGGCCCTGCATCTGTCACAAGAAGAACGGGAAATATTTATTGACTGTCTCCACAAAATAAGCCTTGAACTCCACCATGGTATTGACCGTCTCAGCAAACGGTTGATTTCCGCCAATATCGGATTGCTACTCGATTATTGCCTGCGTTTCTATGAACGCCAGTTTATCACGCGCCAAAATGCTAATTCCGATTTGTTGACACGATTTGAATCATTGCTTGACAGATATATCGAAGATTCCGAAAGATTGAAAAACGATGGCATCCCGACTGTAAAATGGTGTGCGGGAGAACTGTGTCTGTCTCCCAATTATTTTGGGGACTTGATTAAAAAAGAAACCGGACGCACTGCGCAGGAGCATATACAGTCGCGGATTATAGACGTTGCAAAGGAACGGTTGCTGATACCCGGAAAATCAATAAGCCAAATTTCTTATGAGCTGGGATTTCAATACCCCCAACATTTCTCTCGTCTTTTCAAAAAGGCCACAGGAATTACTCCGATAGAATATCGGGAGCAAACGGCAGTTTAGAATTTTGCTGAAAAGGTCAATATGGTCTATCTTTCATGTTCTGTCGGCGCAACACCGAAGGTTTCCTTATAGACCTTTGAAAAGTGGGAAAGATTCTTGAAACCGACATCAAAGCATATTTCAGAAACCTTTTTGCCCCCTTTGCGTATCAGTTCATGCGCAGCCTGAAGACGCCGTTGAATCAGCCATTTTTGAGGCGTCAAATCACTGTATTGACGAAAATCACGCTTGAAGGTGGAAAGACTGCGCCCCGTATAGTAAGCCATTTCCTCCATTGAAAGCTCATTCATATAGTTCTTTTCCATAAATTCCAGAATGTCTATCTTCCACGGATCCACGAAGTCAAACAACGAAGCATACAGGTTGATGTCGGTGTTCAGGATTGCATATATTCCCTCGATCATCTTGAGTTTAAGAATCTCGTCGGAAGGGGCGATCCCGGCATCGAAATATGGAATAACCGACTCAAAAAGACTGCGAATGTCAATCCGGTCCGATGGAAAAACGTGCAGACTGGATTTGTCGCGTTTAGCATCCGAAGGTATCTCACGGCGGTTCAATGTCTGATAAAACTCACGAAGAAAATCACGCGAGAATTTCAGGACAACAGAACGGTACGGTTGATCTTTGCCGACACGCTTCTGAAGCCACATACGGTTGTCGCGACGCATGAACGCACAGTCTCCGGGACGAAGTATTGTCTTGCGATTTCTCTCGGTGATTTCAAGTTCTCCTGAATGGATATAGATTAAGGTATGCTCACGGTTGCAGTGGGCACAGTCACGGTCATTTGTGAAGTAGCTCGCTATAAATACGTTCGAGCAATCTAAAACATCCAGTTTTTCCATATTGAGGTAGAATTTATGGCGCAAAGTTAATACGGATTTTTCGGATTTACTTTGTTGTAAAGCTCAAATTCGCATAAGCTTCATTCAATCTTGACAAGCACATATTTCTGTGTGCCCATACCGAGATGCTCTGCGTAGTCGAGAAGGTGTGTGCCGTTGCGCTCGGCGATACGCTGTTCCATGTGGATTTTACCGTGGTCGGGGGAGTTGTGAATTGCGTCCACACAGGCACGGTCGAGTGCTACGGGATCGAGCGAAGCGAAGATGCCTATATCTGCCATCTGCACCGGTGCCGGGTGAGCCACACAGTCGCAGTCAACCGAAAGGTTGTTGGCGACAGATATGTAAAGGCTATGGTCGCCCGCATGATCGATGATCGCTTTCGAGGACTCTGCCATTGATTCAAGAAAATCATCTTGCTCGGCACGGTCAGGCATCCAGTTGTTGGCATCATGATTCCTCCCGGCTGTATGTACCCATGCCTTGCCGTTGCTTGACTGCATACCGATTGCCATGTTCTTCAACGCTCCGCCGAATCCTCCGCTGGGATGACCTTTGAAATGCGACAACACTATCGTGAAGTCATAGTCCAGCCAATTTTTGCCGATATAGGCGAGGTTGAGATGCCTACCGCCAGTGACGGGCAAAGCTGTTTCGCCATCATTATCCATGATATCTATCGGTGCTATTTTCGTAAAACAATGCTCCTCCGCTGTTTTCAAGTGGTCGGATGAATGACGCCTTGAACTCTGATATGCCGTGTTACACTCTACGAGTGTCGCCTTCAATTCTTGCACCAGAGGGGCAATCAAAGCCGGAGAGAGATTATTGGGATTGCCGCTCTCGCCGAAAGAAAGTTTCACACACACCTTTCCTGTGGCACGACGGTCGAGCGCGTCATAAATCTTCAGGAGATTTTCAGGAGTTATCTCTTTTATAAAATACACTGTGGCAACAGAATCCGAAGTGGTAGGAGCAACCTGTTGGGATCTTGCATTGACTGAAGAAAATAACGCCATAACTGCCGTCGCTAAATATATCAGCTTATTCATTGTTGTTCTTTAATATAAGTCGGTTAAGTCTTTGTGCATGGGCTTTAGCGCGTCCACGGAATGTGGCGAGTTGTTCCTCGTCTGTATTTCCGGCAATCATCATACCGCCGGAGAACACATACCCTCCCCATTCCATCTGGCAGTGGTTGGGTATTCCGGCGAAAGGCGGCATCAGGTCGTCGATTGTCATTTTCTGCACACCGTAGCGGCTATACATATCAGCAGAGCCTCCCGCTGTAAATGAGGCGATGAGCCGTTTGCCTTTCAACTTGTCGCCACCGTGTCCGTATGCAAAGCCGTATGCCAGAACGTCCTCCATCCACTTGTGCATGACGGACGGGCAACTATACCACATAATCGGGAACTGGAGTATGATTGTGTCGGCATCGAGCAGCTTCTTCTGTTCAGCTTCCACATCTATATTGCCGCCGGGATAAAGTTCCGTTATGTTGCTGATTACCACATCAGGATTGATGCGCGTAAATTCCTCTACAATAACTCTGTTAGCTACCGAGTCATTCCAATATGGGTGACCCACTATCATTGTTGTCTTTTTCATCGGTCGTATCTTATAGTTATTTTTCTATTCCGGACAGGATATCGCATATATGCGTTTTACCTCGTCCACTTTATTATAATCGAATATCAGCGGTTTACGGGTGTCCAATCCGGCTATCAATGTCATTTCATCGTCCGTAAGGCTGAAATCAAAAATCCCGGAGTTCTCAACAATGCGCTCATCTCTGACTGATTTGGGAATGACAACCACCCCTCTCTGGATGTTTCAGCGGAGTATGACCTGCCCGACTGTCTTTCCATGAGAACGGGCAATGTCGCTTAACAGCGGGTTACTGAAAACCTCATTCTTACCTTCGGCAAACGGAGCCCATGCCTCCAGTTGAATACCGTTTTCTTTACACAATGCCAACATTCCCGTCTGTTGGGTAAACGGATGGCATTCCACCTGATTCACCATTGGTTTGACTTCTGATGAAAGGCAAAGATCAATAGATATTAAACATTCTTAAATTGTTATATTTACGCACTTATGCGCGTGACTA
>CAZYXN010000058.1:0-16812 GCA_964651105.1 uncultured Muribaculum sp.
GAAGATGGCGTGCTGCTGCGACCCTGACGTTAACATATTTTGTGGGATGGGGTCTAAAAACAAATGATATGTTTTTTGAAGAGTTTGGGATAATCTTCAAATCCGATATTTTGTATAAGCGCTACTTTTGCAGTAAAGATGGAAAAAACAAAATAAATGCTATAACATTATGAGATTATTTGTACTATCCTTAGTTTGTCTGATGTCGGCAGGCTTTACAAACTTGGCGGCTCGAAACGCTGCATTAAAAAGTCCTGACGGAAAAATCATTTTTGAGTTGACTGACGACGGTGATCGGTTGAATTTTAATGTGACCAAGGCCGGAGTGACTGTCGTTGAAAAGTCGCCTCTCATGTTTATGGTCGACGGTGATTCGCTCACGAAATCCTGTGTGCTGTCAGAGCCTCGGACTTATTCCGTTGAAGAGACTTATCCCACTCGCGGTGCTCATTCAATGGCTGTAAACGAGGCCAATGGAATGACGATGGAGATGAAGAGCTTGTCGGGAAAGAAATTTGTGGTTGAGGCTCGTGCATATGACGACGGAATTGCGTTCCGGTTGTTATTTCCTGCCGGAGCTAAAGAAAAGCATACCCCCGACGAAGAGACGGTGTTTGTTATTCCTGCAGGAAGCAATGTTTGGTATCACGACATGTATGCTCATTATGAAGGATTGCATCAGAAAAATGAGATTTCAAAAATTAAGAAAGGTGAGTGGGCTGCAACTCCGATTACAATAGAGCTTCCTGAAGGTGCCGGATACATGAGCATCTCGGAGTCGGGTCTTAGAAATTATGCCGGAATGTCGTTGCAGGCTGATGGAAAACGTGGATTGGTGACGCGGCTCGGTCATGCGCAGCCCACCGGTTATTCGTTTGCTCATGATTTTAGTCTGGAAGAAGGGCGCCGATTGGCGCAGCCCGGTGTTGTGGAAGGGGATATTGCCACTCCTTGGCGAAGTGTGATTATAGCCGATGATCTCAACGGATTGGTAAATTCCGATTTGATAACTAATCTTGCTCCCGCTCCCGACAAACGTCTTTTCCCTGATGGCGTTAACACGGAATGGTTAAAACCCGGTCGTTCGGTATGGTGCTGGCTTGACGGAGGCAGCAGAACTGTTGAAGGAATGAAGGAATTTTCCAAACTCGCTTCTGAACTTGGATTTGAATACAACACTGTCGATGCGTTTTGGTATAGATGGCCTGAAGCTAAGATGAAGGAACTTGTGGATTATTCCGACAGCTTGGGCGTTAAGATCTGGGTTTGGCGTCATGCGCGTGATTTACGTGATGCAAAGAAGAGAAAATATCTTTTTGACTGGTGTCAGAAAATGGGTATAGTCGGCCTTAAACTGGACGCATTTTCCCATGAGTCAAAAGAATTTATCGACCTCTATCAGGCGTGCCTTAGGGAGGCGGCCGAACATAAATTAATGCTCAACATCCATGGTGGCAACAAGCCTACCGGAGAAGCTCGTACTTGGCCCAATGAAATGAGTTGCGAGGGAATCCGTGGTCTGGAATATGGTAAAAATCAGTTTGAATGGGCTTCCCATAATGTGACTCTTCCTTTTACCAGGTTTGTGGCCGGTCATGGTGATTACACTCCGGTTGTGTTTGGACAGCGTCGACTGGAGACATCGTGGTGCCATCAGATAGCCACCGCGTTGGTGTTTAATTCATCCGTCATTTTCTTCGGAGCGCATCCGCAGTCAATATTGGATAATCCGGCTGCCGACTTATTCAAGGGTATGCCTGCCTAATGGGACGAGACCATCGTTTTGCCTGACAGCAAGATTGGGGAGCTGGCTGCTTTTGCTCGCCGTAAAGGTGATACGTGGTATTTGGCGGTGCTTAATGGCAAAGATGAAAGAACTATTCAGTTCCCTCTCTCATTTTTGGGTGACGGTTGGTATCAGGGCACGGTATATAAGGATTCTCCCGGAGATGGAGCGTCTTTAAAGAAAGAAATGCTGTTTTGTCGCAAATCCGATTCTCTCACGGCATTGATGCGCTCGGGAGGAGGTTATGTGGTCGAATTCTTGAAACAGCAGGACTGATGAATGGTTATGCCTTAATCGTGTGAATATCAGCATTACATGTATTGGATACAGGAGCCGGTTTTAGAGGGTTCCGCAATAAAAAAGAGGAAATTCCGGTTTCCTCTTTTTTGTTGTTGAAAAAAATTTCATACCATGCGATAATTTGTACATACTTTGTGTCAAATTATGTATTATCTTTGCAAAAAAAACAATCTAATACTTTTTTAGCTATGAATTACACTAAATCAACTTCCCGTCAAAGCGGTATTTCTGTGAAAACCGTTGCTCGTGTGTCCGCTTCAACTGTATCTAAGTTTAGCTCGACATCTCTTTTAATCCCGCAATCCGGCTGCATGTATGCCAGGTTATTGTGCCTTCAGAAACATTCTCCCGATTGCGTCCGGGTCAATCACTCTTTTGTTGTGCCTTATAAACAAAAAAGCGAGGTCGCGTTGTGGCGCCTCGCTTTGAATAGGTCATATGAGGTTTCATTTAACCTCCGAAATTGTCATACATCAGATTTTCCGATGGGACTCCAAGATCCCAAAGCATATTCTCTACCGCTTTACTCATCGGACCGGGACCGCACATGTAATATTCGATATCTTCCGGCGCGGGATGGTCCTTAAGGTATGTCTCATAGATGACCTGATGGACAAATCCCGGCGTATATTTGACTCCCGCCGCATCGGCTGCGGGGTCGGGACGGTCGAGGGCGAGATGAAACTTGAAGTTGGGGAAATCTTTCTCAAGTTGCAGGAAGTCCTGGAGATAGAACACCTCATTAAGAGCTCGTGCCCCATAAAAGTAGTTCATTACACGGTCGGTGCAATTTAGTGTGCGGGTCATATGCATGATCTGCGCGCGTAATGGAGCCATACCGGCGCCTCCGCCAATCCACATCATCTCTGCGTTAGAGTCAAATATCGGATGGAAATCTCCGTAAGGGCCGCTCATTACAACTTTGTCTCCCGGTTTCAGGGTGAAGATGTAAGATGACGCTATGCCCGGCATCACATCCTGGAATCCTACTTGTGGTTTCGGTTTGAAAGGCGGGGTAGCGATACGTACCGTAAGCATTATGCGGTCACCCTCGGCAGGGTAGTTTGCCATGGAGTAAGCGCGTACTGTAGGCGATGTATTTTTACATTTAAGTGTGAAAAGTCCGAATTTTTCCCATGCGGGAAGATACTCGTCTCCGATAAGCGACTTGTCGATATCCTTGTCATAATCCATTTCATAGGTAGGAATCTTTATCTGGGCGTATGATCCCGGGATAAAATTCATATGTTCGCCCGGAGGAAGAGCCACTATGAATTCTTTGATAAATGTAGCGACATTTTTGTTGGAGATGACCTCGCATTCCCATTCTTTGACATCCAGCACGGAAGCGGGAACGCCGATTGACATGTCTTCTTTTACCTTGACCTGACATCCGAGGCGCCAGTGGTCTTTAATCTGTTTGCGTGTGAAGTGGACGGTTTCGGTAGGGAGTATATCGCCTCCGCCATCAAATACCTGTACTTTACACTGTCCGCAACTGCCTTTGCCCCCGCAAGCCGAGGAAAGGAACACGTTGTTTTCGGAAAGTGTGGACAATAGTGTTTTGCCCGACATGGCAAACAGGTCTTTGTCGTTGTTGATTTTTATATGCACTTCGCCGGTGTGGACAAGAAATTTCTTGGCGACGAGGAGCACTATGACAAGCAGCAACGTGATTGCCAGAAATATAGTGACTCCTGAGACAAGCGTCAGCGTCATTGTGTCGGCGAGAGTTATCATTGCTAATCTATCCATAAATTCTTATTAGAGTTTTATGCCGAGGAAGCTCATGAAAGCGATACCCATAAGGCCGGTGATTATAAATGTGATGCCAACTCCGCGCAATGGCTTCGGAATATTGCTGTATTCCTGAAGACGTTCGCGGATAGCTGCGACGGCGACAATTGCGATAAGCCAGCCGATACCCCAGCCGGCTCCGGCGCAACATGCTGTCCATACATCTGGGAAGTCCCTTTGCTGCATGAAAAGCGAGCCTCCGAGTATCGCGCAGTTTACTGCGATGAGCGGAAGGAAGATGCCGAGAGAGGAGTATAACGCCGGACTGAATTTCTCTACTGCCATCTCGACAAGTTGTGTAAGCGACGCGATTACGGCGATGAACATGATTAGTGACAGAAAGCTCAAGTCGACATCCGCGTATTCCGGCCCGAGCCATGCCAAGGCGCCGGCGCGGAGCACGTAAGTTTCGAGCAGGTAGTTTATAGGCAATGATATCACGAGCATGAAAGTCACTGCCGCCCCAAGTCCCAGAGCGGTTTTTACGTTCTTGGAAACGGCAAGGAATGAACACATTCCCAAGAAATAAGCGAAAATCATATTGTCGATAAATATCGACCGTATGAAGATATTGAAATTTTCCATAACCGGTGATTATTCTTGAAGGTCTTTGTTATATGAACGATGTACCCATATGATGCAAGCCACTACGATAAGTGCCATAGGGGGAAGAATCATTAGGCCGTTGTTGGCGTATCCGTGATCATACCAGCTCTGCGGTATTACCTGAAAGCCCCACAGAGTGCCGCTTCCGAGAAGTTCGCGGAAGAAAGCGACGATAATCAGGATAATTGCGTATCCGACTCCGTTGCCGATTCCGTCGAGAAACGATGGCCACGGTTTGTTGCTCATGGCGAATGCCTCAAGACGTCCCATAAGTATGCAGTTGGTGACGATAAGCCCTATGAACACTGACAGCTGTTTGCTCACGTCGTATTGATATGCCATAAGCAGCTGATTGACTATGACGACAAGACCTGCGACAACAACCAGTTGTACGATGATGCGTATATTTGTCGGGATAGTGTTGCGTAGCAATGATATGATCACATTGGCGAATGCGAGTACGGCAATTACCGAGATTCCCATTACAAACGCAGGTTCAAGCTTTGCTGTAACAGCGAGACAGGAACAGATGCCGAGAATCTGTACAATGACCGGATTGTCTTTCGATAGCGGATTCAAAAGAGCGCTCAAGTTTTTATTTTCTGTAGCCATAGGTCATTATTGTTTTTGAGAATTAAGACTTTCGAGGAATCCTTTGTATCCTTCCAGTCCGGTTTCAATCATTTTTGAAACACCGTTGGAAGTGATGGTTCCTCCGGAAATGGCATGAACATAATCTTCTCCGTGCAGCGGAGCCTGACCGGCTTTTAACACGGCTATGGGAAGAAAATGATTGTCTTTGATAAGATGGAGTCCGTTGAATTGATCGGCAAATGCCGGTTTTTCAATCTCTGCGCCGAGTCCGGGAGTTTCGCCCTGATGAGCGAAATATGCTCCATACACCGTGGAACCGTCGCTGTCAAAAGCGAGATATCCCCAGATTGGGCCCCAGAGGCCGGCTCCGTATACCGGTACTATATACTTGATGTCTCCCGGAGCAAGGGTGCATTCATAAACCGGCATTTTGCGGTCAGAGACTGCTTTCTTGCTCTCACTGGCGGTGTTGACGGCAAATGCGTCGCCATCGATGCGTTGTCCCTCTTCGTTTACAAGAAACTGGGCGGTAATGTACTTGTTGAAGTCAGCTTTTATTCCCGATTTGTCAGGCGCGATATGGACTGATGCAAGAATCTGCTTCATCTTGTCGGCATCGGCGTTGTCGGTCTGCAGCGGCTTCAACGACATTGCAGTAAACGCAAGTGCCGCTCCGACTACAACCACCAGGACAATTATGTAAATAATCGTGTAAGTATTACTTTGTTTGTTCATCTTTATTCGGCTTTAGCGTTTAAACGGCGCAAACGGCGGCGTATATTATTTTGAACAACGGTATAGTCAATCAGCGGGGCGAATGAATTCATCAGCAGCACTGCGAGCATTGCTCCTTCGGGATAACCGTTGTTATATGTGCGGATAAGTATTGCGATAACTCCGATGAGAAATCCGTAAATGTATTTCCCCGGGTTGGTGCGTGAGGCTGTCACAGGATCGGTTGCCATATAAACTGCCGCAAAAGCGAAGCCGCCGAGACAAAGTTGTTCAAGCGGATTGAGCATGGACACCGGATAAGCCGGAGAGGCGCATGCATGGGCGATTGAGGCCATAACCAGACCGCCGGCGAATACCGACAGCATGATACGCCAACTGGCAATGCCTGTGGCAAGAAGGATTACAGCGCCGATAAGGATGCAAAGGGTGGAAGTTTCACCGACACATCCTGGAATCAGTCCCAGGAACATGTCCCACAAAGACAACGGGGAACCGGTGACATCAGTGATTGTGAGAGTTTCCCCTATATTTGTTGCGACTTGTCCAAGCGGAGTAGCTCCTGAGAATCCGTCCACGAGCGTACCTTCACCAAGTCCGCACACCGGATGTGTGGGGACAAATGCCGCGTCGCCGCTCATTTTTGAAGGATATCCGAAGAAGAGAATAGCACGTGTCACAAGAGCCACATTGAAGATATTGTAGCCTGTCCCTCCGAAAACCTCTTTTACGAATACTACCGATATGGCGGTAGCCACGGCAAGCATCCATAGTGGAATGTCTACAGGGCATATAAGCGGAATCAGAATCCCAGATACGAGGAATCCCTCCTGAATCTCCTCTTTACGCCATTGGGCTACCATGAACTCTATGCCAAGCCCGACTACGTATGATACGATAAGTCGGGGCAGGAGTGCGAGAAATCCATAGGCGAGCAGTTCCCAAAACGGGAAGTGTGTAGCTCCGATTGCAAGCCAATGCTGATATCCGACATTGTACATGCCGAAAAACAAACACGGCATCAATGCAAGCACCACTATAATCATGACGCGTTTAGAGTCAAGGCTGTCATGAATATTTACTCCCGAGGTTGATGTAGTGGTCGGGGTAAATAAAAATGTTTCAAATCCGTCAAAGACCGACTGGAATGCGTGAAACTTTCCTCCGGGCTCAAAATTGGGTTTGATACGGTTAAGATATTTTCTTAAAGCGTTCACGTTATTTGGGGTATTTATCAGTTAAGTTCTTTGCGCATATATTCCAGACCTTCGGAAACTATTTTCTGGAGTTCAAGTTTCGACGGATCGACATATTCGCAAAGGGCGAAATCTTCAGGGGCAACCTCATAGATGCCGAGTTGTTCCATTTTGTCAATATCTTTGGCGAGAATGGCTTTCACAAGAAACTCTGGAAGTATGTCCATAGGAAGCATCTTTTCGTAGATTCCCGACATGATCATAGCTCGCCGGCCTCCGAGAATACGAGCGTCAGGACAGAATAGTTTTTTTGTGAAATGTCCGGGGAATGAACGACTGACGCTCATTTTTTGTGGCGACAGCGAGGCCCATCCCATAAACTCGGTATAATCGTCACCTTCAGCGATTACTGTCACCTGAGTGTAAGGGAATCTCAGATATCCGTCTTTGCCTGTCGGATGTCCCGTCAGCACGTTGCCTGATATTATACGGTGATGGATTATGTCGTCATTGATGCTTCCTTTCGTGAGGGTTGTCATGTCGCACCCGACAATTGTTGAGACATATCTGGGATTGGTTATCTCACACCCTGTCAATGCGACACAAGCCGACATGTCCAGCTCATGACGCAATGCGAGTTTTCCGATGCGGAATAATGTCAGTGCGTCAAGTGTCCATACAATGTCGCCTTTATTTACAGGTTTCACATTACAGATTTGTACGCTCGCATTACCGGCAGGATGAGGACCGTCAAAAATTACAGTCTCGACTCCTTCAAGATTTTCCATACAGCTTCCGGCACGGACACCGATGTAAATCTTTCCTGGAGTAAGCATTTGTAGAAGTTTTACGGCGGCTGTCAGTTCAGGCTCGTGTCCCTTCAAAATGATTTCATAATCGGGTGAGAGTGGTGCGGAGTCAAAACCTGTTATGAAGATATCACGCGGAGATACTCCCGGTTCCGGAATCACATTGTACGGGCGTTGACGCAGCCAAGCCCACAATCCGGAATCCAGCAATAGTTGCTGGGCTCTTTCTGAATCAGTGATTTTCTCAAAATCGAACTTGGCGGAAGTTGAAACATCACCGTCTGGAGTTACGACTATACGCTCAAGTTTACGACGCTCGCCACGGACAACAGCGGTCACAGTTCCGCTAACAGGGGAGACAACCTTGATGTCGGTAAACTTTTTGTCATGGAACAGAGAGTCGCCAAGTTTAACCTTGTCTCCTTCCTTGACATCGACTTTGGGTGTGAGTCCGGTGTAGTCATCCGGGATTAAGGCGATAGATTCAGGGGCGACAAACTGTTGCGGCAGAGTCGCCGGAGCGGCGCCGCGAATCCTGATATCCAAGCCTTTTTTCAATCGGACATTTTTTACCATAAATAAATTGTACTTACTATATAGAGGTGCAAAGTTATTATATAATTTTGATTTAGCTTAACTTTTGTTGCAAAATAAGCGTGATAACTCAGTCATGCAACCAGATAACCTAAATAATTTAACAATTCCTTTTGTCTTTGGTTCATTGGTTTGGAATTTGCCATAATGAGATTTGAAGGTAATGACGGCGAGTTTACATCAGAGCATTTTATATGGAGAGATTGGTGAGCAAGGTGATGTAAAAATGTATCGCTTCCCGAATTTCCGATAAATTGATGTATTCATCGGCGGTATGTGAACGTGAGGAATCGCCGGGCCCGAGTTTCAGCGATTGCCACGGCATTAACGCCTGATCGCTAAGAGTCGGAGAACCGAAAGGTTTCCGTCCCATGATTTCCAACCGTTTTATCAATGGATGCTCAGGGTTGATGTATGATGGATTGAGTCTCGTTGACCGGGGGGTAATTCTGCAATCGGGAAGTTTTTCCCGTATTATCTCCAATGTTTCATTATTGGAATATGAATCGGTGGTTCTGACATCTACTACCATTTTACAAAGTGCCGGGACGACATTATGCTGTGTGCCGGCGTCAATTTGAGTGACCGACAGGCGTATCGGCCCCAAAGTCTTTGATTCTTTCGGGAAAGTCATGTCGCGGAAAGATTCAATCAACGGCAATGATTTGTAAATGGCATTTACGCCTTCATTGCGTGCCGCATGTCCTGCCACGCCGTCGACCTCGACATCAAGCACCATCAGACCTTTTTCTGCAATCGCGGGATTCATTCCGGTTGGTTCTCCTACGATGGCGACATCGATAGGGGGAAGAAACGGGATAACGCTGCTGAAGCCGTTTTTACCACTTACCTCTTCTTCTGCCGATGCTACAAACAACAGGTTGTAGTTGCGCGGAATCTCAGAAAGATAGCGGAATGCGGATATAAGCGATACCAATGAAGCTCCAGCGTCATTGCTGCCAAGTCCATAAAGCCTGTCTTCCTCTTCAGTCGGAAGATACGGATCATGATGCCATCCGGCAGCCGGTTTTACTGTATCAATATGTGAATTGAGCAGTAATGTCGGTTTGTCGGCATCAAAATCACAAGCTTTCGCAATAATATTGTTGCCAATACGAGAGATGTCGGCATTGGATTTTTTTAAAAAATTCTCGACAATATTGGCGGCCAAAGTTTCGTCGCGGCTGATGGACGGTACGGCAATGAGCTGTTTCAGCAAATCGACAGCATCATAATACAATTCTTCTTCCATATTTTGCAAAAATAGAAATTATCGGTGTAAATAGCAATTATTCCCGTAATGACCGGAACGGGATATCGTGTGCGTGCAGCGTTTCGGCATAGCGGTTATGGCGGCGAATGTCAAGATCGCCTCCCAGGAGAATTGTGTCGGCATTTATTTGGTAGATAATATCCAATATGTCGCCACGATATCCTTTGGAGATTAAACAGTAATCGATTTTTTTCTTATTATTGAACGAGGATGCATCGTAATCTTTTCCGATCAAAGCATAATGGGCGCCTGAAATATCGATCGCTTGTCCGTCAAAACTTGCATTGCCAAATGATGTGGAGCTGTTTATCGCAATTACGGAATCTACTTTATGGAGGGATAGATAATCGCTATATTTCCGTTCGATTTCATTGGCGGCCTCTTCTTTTATCTTTTGTGGCGCGGTGGAGAATATCGCGGCATTGTTGTTATGCCGATAAAATATGCAGCTATATCCCGATGCCTTGATTATAAAACAGTCTTCCGGAATAGTATTTTTTCGTGAATATACGAAACATATGATTGTCAATACGGTTCCGATTCCGGCGGCATAATATAAAATCTGTTTCTTTTTGTATAATGCCAGTATTATGACTGCAATTGTTGTAAAGTAAGGAATAAACGCCCAATAGGAAAAATGCAATCCCTGTATTGACGCTCCGGGGAGTCCTGCGATAAATTTGATTAATGAGCGCAGGATGCCGTAAGTGAAATTTACAAATTCGCAAATCCATCCGGACGGTAATGCAAGGCACTCGAATATAATCACCATAATACCTCCGGAAAGTATTACCGGTAATAATGCGAGAGCCGGGATATTGGCAATTATAAAATAAAGCGGGAATGAATGAAAATGGAATGCTGCAATCGCTCCAGCGCATGCTGTTGCGATAAAGGTTATAATAAGTGATGACACAACATAGTGTTTTAAGCGATTTTTACGTCCTGTCTTGATGAGAGGGGCTATGATTATAATTGCTCCGGCAGCAGCAAAAGACATCTGAAATCCGGGCATGACAACTTGTACCGGGTTGATAAGCAGTATTATTATTGCTGCGAGACAAAGAGCGTTGAATGCAAAATTCCTTCTTCCGATTATGAATCCGACGCCAATTGCTGTAGCCATTATTACCGCTCGTGTGACTGAAGGTGATAATCCTGTGAGCAGAGCGTAAATCCATAGAATTACTATTGTGATGGTGATTTTGAATTTCCTGGCGCCGAATAAACTTACGGGAGCAAGCAATGTCATTATGGTTGCAGCTATAATGCCTACGTGCAGCCCGCTTAACGCTAATATGTGGGCTACGCCTGCGGTAGAAAATATGTCGCGGGTGTCTTCGCTTAGCGCATATGTGTCTCCAATTATAGCCGCGCTCAGGAACTCGCATGCATTATCATTTAACCCGGTTTTCGCGAGCAGATTGTATAACTCCGGTTTCATGCGTTTTACGCGCCATATAAGACTGCTTGATGATGATATGACGGAAATGCTGTCAGGAGGGACGAATGCCATGTAATTGATGCCATTGCGTTTCATTCTTTCAGCGAAATCATTCTCGTATTGATTGCTTTTGACGGGAATCCGTAATTCGGCATTGAATTTGACGCTGTCGCCAGGAATAAATTCGCATTCGATGGAGGGAACTGTTAAACGGGTTCTCTCGCCTGAACTGATTTTTACTATGAGGTTTTGCCCGGACGATGTATTACGCGCGTTTTCCACAATCCCATAATGCAAAACTCCTTTATCGGATGTCGGCGTTTTACGTACGGTCACATATATAGAAGCATATATGAGGACTAAAACAGTCAACGGCAATAAAGGAGCCTTGTTTATAAAATTCATGTGAGGAGAGAAAGAGATTGTTGTTACAGGAATGCCGGAGCGACGTATCTTGCCAGCAGATATCCGCCGCCTATAAGCCAGATGTCAAGAATAAACGCGAGGATGAACGGTTTGGCTCCAGCTTTCTTGAATTTGTCAATGCTTGTTTCTGCACCGAGGGCGGCCATTGCCATGGTAAGAAGAAATGTGTCAAAATAGTTTATCCCATCCACGACTGCTGTCGGCAGGAGGTTTAGTGAGTTAAAGCCGATAACGAAAAGAAATCCGATGGCAAACCATGGAATCGCCACTTTACCGGCTTTTTTGCCTTCCGACATTTTTATTTCAGCTTTAGTGGCTACCCACCATCCAAGAATCAATAGAACCGGAACGAGCATCATGACGCGAATCATTTTCACGATTATCGACACATTGGAAATTTCGCCTCCCATCGCATTGCCGGCGCCTACCGCGTGGGCTACTTCATGGAGCGTGGAACCTGTATATATTCCCATCAACTGCGGATCTAACTCAAGAATACCGGAACGATAGGCTATCGGATATATGAACATTGATATTGTTCCGAAGATTACGACAGTCGCGACAGCAACAGCTGTTTTGTAAGGTTTTGTCTGAATTGTGGATTCAGCTCCGAGCACAGCAGCCGCACCGCATATTCCACTTCCAATTGATGTCAGCAGAGTGATATCTTTGTCGAGTTTCAAAAATTTGCCAATCAATACGCCGCCTAAGATTGTTACTGTCACGATAATGGCATCCACAAGAATTCCAGCAGTTCCAACTGCCGCGATATCTTGAAGTGTGAGCCTGAATCCGTACAGAATGATTCCAAGCCGCAGTATCTTTTTTGAACAGAATTGTATGCCTGGCACCCATGTTTCCGGAAGATGATTGCGTAGGCTATTGGCATAAAGCATACCAAGTATGATGCCTATAATCATCGGGCTGAATGAGATTTCTTTGAAGAACTGCGCGTCTCCGATGTAGAATGCCGCACATGCGAACAACGCAATCAGCAGTATGCCATGCAGCTGACTGCTTCTTTTTTCATTGAACATATATGAAATTTTTGTAAAAAGTAAAAAGTAAAAAGTAAAAAGTAAAAAGTAAAAAGTAAAAAGTAAAAAGTAAAAATATAGTAAATCCTATTTTCAAGAGTTCCAAATTTGCCATGATTCAAATGCTTGGAGAAGCAGCATTTCAAGCCCGTTTTTGACTGTGGCTCCATGCTTGGCCGCTTTTTTCATGAATAGTGTTGAATCAGGATTGTATATCAAATCGTAACATATGTGTTGCGGAGTGAGGAGGTGATAAGGTATTGCCGGAGATTCATCCTCATGCGGGTACATGCCTACCGGCGAACAATTGACAATAACCGTGTGGGTATTCATTATTTCTTCATTCAGATCCGAGTATGTAATTACACCTTCACAGGCTGTGCGGGAAACATATGTCGGTTCAATGCCGAGATTCAAAAGCCCCTGGCGTATTGCTTTAGCGGCGCCGCCGGTTCCAAGTATAAGAGCTTTTTTATTTTCCGGAGTGAGCAGGGGGCGTAATGAATTGGCAAATGCCGGGCAGTCGGAATTGTAACCTTTAAAACGTATGTCTTTGCCTTTCCCACGTATTATTTTGATTACGTTTACGGCTCCTATTTTTTTTGCATCATCATCAATCTCGTCAAGATAGGGCATGACTTGCTGTTTGTATGGTATGGTCACATTCAATCCTGATAAATTAGGGTATTCTGCGACGACTTCCATAAAATCACCAATATCGGGAAGTTCAAATTTGAGATACTCTGCGTTGATATTCTCTGATTGAAATTTTTGGTTGAAGTATGTCGGCGAGAACGAATGAGTGAGCGGTTTGCCGATTATTCCAAAGATGCGTTTGCGGTTATCGTTCATTGCATTATAATTACGATTGAAGTGCAAAGTTATATATTTTCATTAAAATACTCGTTGGCCAGGCGCCGTTTATTTGAATTTTGTACCGGCTATAAGGAATTTTTGCATGTTTGTAACACTTTTCGTGTTTAAATATTGTTATCTCAGCTTTTTATTGCTAATTTTGCAATCCTGTTACAAAAATATAGCAGAAAGCGCATATAATAATGATTAAAAAAAGTACGTTAGAAAAAGTTATTCAAGACGATTTGTCTGACATCTGGTCGGTTCTTGACGGAGATGAGAAACGTCGTATTGTGGAAAATTTCACTACCCATACATTTAAAAAGAATCAGATTATATATGCTGAAAATGAGGTTCCTGAAAATCTGTGGTGCCTGCTGAAAGGAAAAGTCAAACTGTATAAGGACGGTATTGGCGGTCGGCAGCAGATTTTACGACTAATCAGGCCTGTGCAATATTTTGGATATAGGGCATATTTTGCCGGGGAATCATACAATTCTACGGCTGCGGCCTTTGAACCGTCGGTTCTCGGCTCGATACCGATGACAGTTGTTGAGGAACTGATTCAAAACAATATAAAACTTGCATGGTTTTTCATTCATGAATTGTCGAGAAATCTTGGCGGAAGCGATACTAAGATTGTCAATCTCACTCAGAAACACATACGAGGCCGTCTTGCCGAAGCTTTAATTGCGTTGCGTGACAGCTACGGTTATGAGGACGATAACGCTACTCTTAAGATATATATGGCTCGCGAGGATTTAGCCAATCTGTCAAATATGACCACATCCAATGCAATCAGAACTCTATCAGGTTTTGTGACTGAAAAAATTCTTATAGTTGACGGGCGTCGTATAAAAATAATGAATGAGAATGCTCTTCGAAAGATATCCAAATTTGGATGATAAGTCAATATCGAGGACTCAATAATCTGATAGGAAATATCGAAATATAAATGTGAATGTAATCGAGTTGATTCATTTGCAATTGGCCGGAGGCTGAGTAAGATTCAGTTTTCGGCCAATTGTTTGTAACAGGCGGCATGGCACATAGGATTCTTTAGATAAGTGGTTGCTATATAAATGCTTAATTCAGGTGCTTATTTCCAAATTATATAAAGAAACAATGTGCTGTAATAAAAAATGCAATGGTGTGTAACAGATATGTAATAAAATTAATATCTTGTAATTTGCTAATAATTAATGCTGTATGTATTAACAATGGTTAATTAACATACTTTGATTAAATTTTTATTGTAAAAACTATTGCATATTAAAAATAATGCGTAACTTTGTGTCGTAATCGATTTGTAACAAGTTTGTGAAACGATTGCAAAAATAGAATAAACTAATTAAAACTATTCATCATGGCTTCTTCAACATTTCAAACTAAACTGCTAGATCTTCAAAGTAATCTATTGAATTTTGCTTACACGTTGACCGCTAATCGTGACGACGCTTATGACTTGCTTCAGGACACCACCCTCAAAGCTCTTGACAATGAAGACAAGTATGTCGACAACACCAATTTCAAAGGCTGGGTGTTCACAATTATGCGTAATATCTTCATCAACAATTACCGTAAAGTCGTTCGCTCGGCGACTGTCATCGACCAGACCGAAGACCTCTACCACTTGAATTTACCGCAGGATTCGGGATTTGAGACGCCGGAGGGTTCTATTGCCGCAAATGAAATCGGAGAGGCTATCAATTCTTTCGCCGATGAATACCGCATTCCTTTCTCGATGCATGTAGCCGGCTATAAATATAATGAGATTGCCGAACAGATGAATCTTCCGCTCGGCACTGTTAAAAGCCGTATATTCTTTGCCCGTCAGCGTCTTCAGGAAATGCTGAAAGATTATCGTTAATCGATATGGCCGTATAGTTTGAAATTTGTAAAAGATAGCCTAACTAAAACATATTTACTCTAAAGATATATTGTCTATACGATTTGTTAATTGGAAAGTTGCATATGAAAAGTCTTATATAATTAGAAGGAAAATCTATTGAAAAACATGGAAGTCAAACCCTCACATAACAGGGTTTGACTTCTTCTTTTTATGGGGTGATCTTATCTTTAGATGCTATTTTGCATGGCTATGTGTGTATCTATAGGATGCAACTTTTATGATCGTGCATTTGTTATGATAATTAAATCGGGATTTATCGCTTATGCGGTGCTGTTTCCGACTATGCTGTTTTTTTTAGATGTATTTAATGGCTGATTTCAGCAGAACATATCTGATTATCGTATTGGCTGTCTTTATGGTCGTAATTCCGTCATGCATTTACGATAAAACGCCGTTGTGTCAGGATGAGAAAGTGGAATTCGCCATCGTTAATGATTGGAAGGATTCTCCAAACGCCGCTCCGGAAGGTATGGCTTATCTGTTTTATCGTGAAGGGGTAAGTTCTCCCTGGCGATTTGATTTTCCCGGACGGGATGCAGGTACTGTCGCTCTTGAACCGGGTGAATATAAATTTGTAATGTATAACGATGACACGTCTGATGTGATATTCGAGACCGGGGATGGATGCATGCCGTTTGTCACAACCGTAGCCGGCCATATTCGTATTGAAAGTCGAGATATCGAGATATATGAATCCCCTGACATGATGTGGTCTGGGTTTATCGGTGAAGTTAAGGTGAGCCATGATGGCGTTGAATATACATTGTGTGATAGCATGGCAGGCTCTCAAGGCTCATATACGATTGTAACAACTCCAAGACAGATTACTCCGGTTTATACGGTACGAGCTCTTCATGTGGACAATCTTCAGGGAGTGGTAAGAATGAAAGGTATACTGTCCGGGATGGCTTTAGGAATAGAATTGTATGGCCAAAATGAATCAGAAAAGGCTGTTGATGTCTCGTTTGCTCCATGTATAACATCTGATTCAATATTGATTTCAAAATTCAACACTTTCGGACTGCCTTCCAATTACGACAGTGTCAATGAACTTCGGTTGTATTTTCTTCTTTCCGATGGCAGGGTGGTAGGCAAAGTATATGATGTCACCAATACCATAATTACAGCTCCCGATCCTATGAATGTGGAGATAACACTTGATTCGATTTCACTCCCTTATGCTCCGTCTGCATCCGAAGGCGGGGCCTTTGATCCCACGGTTGCCGGATGGACAACGATTGTTGTGAACTATGGAACTTGATAATATGTTTATAAATAAAGGATTTTGCCGGAAGCAAATAAAACTTGCAGTAAATTATATTTGACAAAAATAATGCATTATGAAAAAAATACTTCTTGCTTTTCTCCCTGTTGCCATTTTAGTTTCGGCTTGTTCAGAGGATGATGAATTAAGACCCGATTCATTGAAATCGGCATCTGAGATAAGTTTT
>CAZYXN010000059.1:0-16719 GCA_964651105.1 uncultured Muribaculum sp.
TCGCAATAGCCCTGTCATAATAAACAAAAGCAGAATCCGTTTCTCCCTTTGAATAATATAAATCGCCTATCGCAGAATTAATCTGAGATCGTTGTTCAAAATCAGCAGAATCAAGTTTCACCAATGCCGTATCAAATGCGGCAAGCGCTTTATCATATTCTTTCAATTGCGTGTAATCGGCGCCAAGTATATGATAGATAGAAGGATTCTCCGGAAAATACCGCAATGCCTGTTCTCCTATTTCAGCTGATTTTCCATAATTGGAATCCTGAATATATAACGTCATCAACGTCCCCCATCTATCCTCCTGACTCGGGTCTAAATCCAATGCATATCCAAGCTGTTCGGCTGCCTGTTTATAATCCTGAATAGCCATTAAGTAAGAGCAATATAAATCATGTATTTCAACCTCATGGGGATGCTGGTCAATCAACGTGGCAAATAATTCCTGAATACGAGACTGCTGGGATGGATTCTCATACAACGCCCTTATATAATTGGTCATCAGTTCGAGTTTAGTGTCCAAATCAAGACTTTCTCTCGTCAATGCACGGAATACCTCCCGATCATAAGCGACACTGTCACCGGTTGTTTTATAAAAATTAGCTCGGGCATAGTAAGCAAGACCTGATGTTGAATCAATATCACAAGCACGATTATAATAGTACAAAGCAGTGTCATTAGCCGAAAACATCGAATAAATATCTCCGGCAAACACATTATTTTCAATACTTCTCGGCGATGCTTTCAGTAAAGAATTGACTTCATTAAATATTGCAGCCGTATCCTGCGTAATGAAAAAAGCGCGAATCTTCCTGGTTGATATCGGGATATTCTTTCCTTGCGATTTCTCAATCCTGTCATAAACTGAAATTGAACGGGCAATATTGGCGGAATCCTGAGATGCGGCAAGCGCTTCGGCAAGCTTCAACGTAACTTCCGTTTTGGATGGATAAACAGAATCAAGCGTCTCCCATACTCTTAATGATTCATCTCGTTGCCCGATGCGGTCATTAATCGATCCGTAGACAAAATTGTTATAAAATTCAGTCGGATTCTCGTTGAAATGCCGTTTCATCAGATTATACCCTCTATTAAATGCGACAGAATCTTCATTGGATATCATAAATCCATAATATCCCTTGTAAAATGCAAGCTCCGAATTAGAAGGGTCAAGCTCATAAGCTCGGCTTATAAGATCAAAATAAGCATCATCAGAATCACGCTCATGATGACGCAACGCCTCCATAAAAATATAATCTGACTTTAATTTATCAGATATGTTGTCCTCCTTTCCTTTTTTTGGAGCCGCAAATAAGGATCCGGTCATAACAACAGAAAGGCTCAACAAAAATATATTGCGCAAAGTAGGAATCATAAGTGTCATTTTTCTCTAATTAACCCCTGTATGGCCGAATGCGCCGTCGCCACGTTTTGTCTCATCAAGACGCTCTACCGGTTCCCAGTCTACACGAGTATATTCTTTAATTACCATCTGACAGATACGTTCTCCGTCATTAATAACAAAAGGCACATTGGATAGATTGATTACAATCACACCTATTTCACCTCTATAATCGGCATCCACAGTACCCGGAGTGTTGACTAAAGAAATACCATGCTTAAGCGCGAGTCCTGAACGCGGACGAATCTGACATTCATATCCGTGAGGCAACTGAATATATAATCCGGTCGGTATCAATGCCCGTTCCAATGGTAAAAGAGTGACGGGCTGCTTAAGACAAGCTCTCACATCCATACCAGCAGATGAAGGTGTTTCATAAGCAGGAAGCTCATGGCCTGAGCGATTTATTATTTTAACTTTAATTCTTTCCATATTACATTCTCAATAAATAAATTAGTTCATGATGCGAAAATAACAAAAAAATGCTTTTTAACAGCATTTTTATCCTTTTTTATTAAACGTCCGTAACAACAAATTAGTTTAGATATCATACCTCAACGATATAATCACATAAAATAAAACATCGTCGGTCAAACTTAAAATTCGCTTGACCGACGATTATAATATCATTTAAGTTAAGCCTGATACAGATATCTCTTAATCGAACGTTTAGGTGTCTTTTCAAATTCCTGATAATAAATATTAATCCTGGCTATCTGGGAATATGCAGGCAATTCTTTATTCAATTCATTAACATTATTATCCATAACCTTATCGATATCTCCTATAACTCCGTCTTTTGTGGCAAGTTCAATGTCGGGATATATCAATGCGACAAGTTTGCCAGACTTCTCAACGACAATGGATTCACTTACATAAGGAAGATTATTCAATTTCTGTTCAATCTCTTCCGGATATATGTTTTGTCCTGAAGGCCCGAGAATCATATTTTTATTTCGACCGCGAATATATATAAATCCGTCAGAATCCATAGTACAAAGATCTCCGGTACACATCCACCCGTCTTTAAACACGCTTTCTGTTGCTTCGGGATTTTTAAAATACCCTCTCATTACATTCATTCCTTTCACCTGCAACTCTCCAGGGATATTTTCAGGATCAGGAGAATCAATACGGCATTCCATACGGTCGACACACTTGCCGCATGACCGAAGCCTATGTTCTGAAGCTGACGCATATGCAATCAGCGGCCCGCATTCTGTCATACCGTATCCTGTTGTGATCGGAAAACCAATGCGCATCAGAAATTCCTCAACCTCCTGATTCAATCCAGCACCGCCCACAATAATCTCTTTTACATTTCCTCCAAATGCATCAATCAAGCTATTTTTAATTTTTGCCAAAATACGATCATCAATAATCGGAAGATGCAACAAAACTTTCATTGTCGGAGTCTCCAACTTCGGGAAAATCTTAGTTTTAACAATCTTTTCGATAATCAACGGCACTGTAATAATCAATTTAGGCTTGACTGTAGCAAAAGCCTCCAGAATCACGCGTGGTGAAGGCACTCTTGTCAGGAAGAATAAATGACATCCGCCGACAAGAGGATAGAGCATTTCAATCACAAGTCCATACATGTGGGCAAGCGGAAGCATGCATACTATCGAATCTCCCGGATTTAAGAATTTTATCCAGTCAATACAAAAACGGATATTGCTCCATATAGAACTGTAACGCAGCATCACCCCTTTAGAGAAACCTGTAGAACCGGAAGTATAATTAATCAACATCACATCTTCCGAATCAGGATGATTATACACCACATCTTCCGGAGTAAACCGTTCAGGATACTTTTTCCCGAAAAATTCATTCAGATGTTCACGCGCGGTCGTCAACTGCTTGTCTCGAGACATCAGAAGAGAAAAATCGCCTATTCGTACCGCCCCCTGCAAATCAGGCATATACTCAGGATCAAGATTTTCCCATATCGCATCTTCGATAAATAGCAGTTTCGCCTCACTATGAGAAACAAGATGATGAATATTATCCGACTTAAATTCATGCAATATCGGAACAGTAACAGCTCCATATGTTACCGAAGCCACAAATGCGACCACCCATTGTGAAGAATTTTTTCCGCAAATGGCGATTTTATCTCCTTTCTGGATTTTGGCATTTTCAAATAATATATGCAACTTAGCTACCTTACGTGCTATATCACGGTATTGGAATGATACTCCATTAAAATCAGTCAATGCTTGCCGTTCCCAATTATTTCTAATCGAATCTTCAAGATAATTTATAATGGTCTGCGACATATCAATAATTTAAAGTTATTATTATAATAATTACATTATTCCTCGCTCTCTCAGGCGTTTCTGCCACGCCCATGCCGATTTCATAGTATCCTCAATCGGGGTTTCCGCTTTCCATCCAAGTACAGAATTGGCATATGCAGAATCAGCCCACACTTGCTCAATATCGCCAGCTCTACGCGGCGCTATACGATATGGCACCTTTACCCCGGTAGCGTTTTCAAATGCTTCAATCAATTCCATGACCGACAATCCATTGCCAGTTCCAAGATTAAATATTTCAATCTTCTCAGACGATTTGTCGTCAAGCATGCGTTCAACCGCAATCACATGGGCACGGGCCAAGTCTACTACATCTATAAAATCACGAATACAATAGCCGTCTCGGGTATTATAATCATTTCCAAAAACACTAAGTTCGCTTCTAATACCGATTGCCGTCTGTGTAAGATAAGGAATCAGATTTTGCGGCACACCGTTAGGCAACTCGCCAATCTCGGCTGAAGGATGAGCTCCTACAGGATTAAAATATCGAAGAATAATGCTTTTGAATGGAGCTCCGGAATTAATTACATCGGTTATTATTTCTTCTGAAATCTGCTTGGTATTGCCATATGGAGATGTCGCCTTCTTAATTGGCGATTGTTCAGTAACCGGATTAACATCAGGCTCTCCATACACAGTGCATGAAGAAGAGAACACAATTCCTTTCACCTCATTCTCTCCCATCAATTCAAGAAGATTCATCAGAGTGTTAAGGTTGTTGCGATAATATAAAATCGGTTTCTGCATCGACTCACCGACAGCCTTACTTGCGGCAAAATTGATTATTCCTTTAATCCCTTTGTGACTATCAAACAGTCTTTTCATTGCAGCCATATCCGTACAGTCTGCTTCTACAAAGGCAGGACGGATCCCTGTTATTCGTTCAATACCGTCAAGGACATCCTTATTGCTATTGGATAAATTATCAACAATTACAACAGGATACCCTGCTTTCTGGAGCTCAACAACAGTATGCGAGCCTATATAACCCGTGCCACCGGTAACGAGAATCAATGATTTTTCCATTATTATGTTGTATTATTGTAGGTCACAAATTTAACAATTATTCCGCATCTAATCAAATAAAATAAAAGGAGACGTCTCTCGGCGGCTCCTTTCGTCACATAAAATAAAGGCTTAATTACAAATATTATTGTACAGAGGTTTCTTTATTCTATTTTTTCCAACCATGTGAAAGCATGTATTGGGCTATCTGAACGGCATTGAGAGCCGCACCTTTCTTTATCTGGTCTCCGACAATCCAGAATGACAATCCGTTGTCACTTGTCAAATCCTTACGAAGACGTCCGACATAAACGGGATCCTGATTAGCTATGTCAAGCGGCATCGGATATTTTTTATTTGCCGGATCATCAAGCACCACTATACCATCAGCCTTTTCAAATGCCTCACGAGCCTGAGCTACCGAAACAGGCTGCTCCGTCTCAAGCCATATAGCTTCGGAATGAGCCCTCATAACTGGCACACGGACACAAGTCGCGCTCACATCAAGTTTCGGAGCATGCATAATTTTCTTAGTCTCGTTATACATCTTCATTTCCTCTTTGGTGTAACCGTTTTCAGTAAACACATCTATCTGAGGAATTACATTATAAGCCAGCTGATATGCAAATTTCTCAACCGTGGGCTCTTCGCCGCGAACAATCTGAGAGTATTGCTCTACAAGTTCATCCATAGCTGCGGCTCCGGCTCCACTTGCCGCCTGATACGTAGACACATGAACTTTTTTAATCGGAGATATATCGTTAATCGGTTTCAAAGCGACTACCATCTGAATAGTCGTACAATTCGGATTGGCAATAATGTTACGCGGAGCGCTAAAAGCATCGTCGCCGTTAACTTCAGGCACCACTAAAGGCACATCGTCATCCATGCGGAACGCACTTGAATTGTCAATCATAATTGCTCCATGCTTGGTAATTGTCTGAGCAAACTCACGTGATGTTCCGGCTCCGGCTGATGTAAATGCAATATCGACACCGGCAAAATCATCATTATGCTTAAGTTCTTTTACTGTAATCTCCTCTCCTCGGAACATATATTTTCGACCGGCACTTCTCGAAGAGCCGAACAGAATCAGTTCATCAATAGGAAAATTTTGCTCATCAAGCACGCGAAGAAATTCTTGTCCAACAGCACCACTTGCTCCAACAATAGCTACTTTCATAGATTATTAATATAATTACTTTGATTTCAATTATCCGCTACAAAGTTATTGCATTTTCATTATTTTTGCAATACTTTGCTATCCTTTTTAGAGTTTTACCTTATTTTCATTATCAATTTGCTGTCACATGAGTGCCAGATGACAGATTTCCAAGAGAATCGGCTTTTGTAATAATCACTTCTTTCACTCCTGATTCGACAGCTTTAAGAGCATTTTCAATTTTAGGAATCATACCGCCATTTACCACTCCTGACTCAACAAGATTTGAGAAAACCACTCGATTAATGAACGATATTGCCGAATTATCGTCATTTTCATCCATAAGGACACCAGGTTTCTCAAAACAATAGACCAAAGTCACGTCAAAAAGATCAGCCAAACCCTTAGCCGTTTCCCCGGCCATAGTGTCAGCATTGGTATTGAGCAGATGCCCCTCCTTATCATGAGTCAGCGGAGCTATTACAGGAACCGCCCCGATTTTCAACAAACCAGACAACATACCTGAGTTAACTTCATCAACATCACCTACCCAGCCATAATCAATATTTTTTACCAGACGCTTATGGCTCCTGATTATATTTAAATCGGCACCGGTCAATCCAATAGCATCAAGGCCCATAGACTGCAACCGAGCGACGACAGTCTTATTCACAAGACCGCCATAAACCATGGTTACAATCTTCAGCATGGCGTCATCCGTAATACGACGACCATCTACCATTCTGGTTTCAACCCCCATCTCTGAAGCAAGCTTGGTGGCAGAACGTCCGCCGCCATGAACAAGCAGCTTAAATCCGTCAATTGACGCAAAATCCCGTAAAAGATTGTCAAGGGTTTCCGGCTCCTCGACAATCTTTCCTCCGACCTTAATTATCGTAAGTTTATCTTTCATATAATCTATCATTCATTGCCTCCGGCAAATTCCATGAGATAAGCTTTGATAAATCCGTCAATATCTCCATCCATCACACCATTTACATCGCTTGTTTGCCAATTCGTGCGATGGTCTTTTACTCGACGGTCATCAAATACATAACTGCGAATCTGCGAACCCCATTCAATCTTCATCTTCCCATCCTCAATCTTACGCTGCTCGGCAAGACGATGCTGCAATTCTTTATCATACAATATAGAACGCAACTGGCGCATCGCATTTTCTTTGTTTTTAGGTTGATCACGAGTTTCCGTGTTTTCAATAAGTATTTCTTCCTTCTCCCCGGTATAAGGGTCAGTAAACTGATATCTCAACCTGACGCCTGACTCAACCTTGTTCACATTCTGGCCACCGGCTCCGCCGCTACGGAATGTATCCCAAGATAACAATGCCGGATCTACTTTAACTTCTATAGTATCATCGACTAACGGAGTAACAAATACCGACGCAAACGAAGTCATGCGTTTGCCCTGAGCATTATAAGGAGACACTCTGACAAGACGATGCACGCCATTCTCGCTTTTCAAATAACCATAAGCAAACGAACCGTCAACATCGATAGTAACCGATTTGATGCCGGCTTCATCTCCTTCAAGAATATTAGCGATAGCGGTCTTATATCCCTTTGACTCACACCAACGCAAATACATACGCATCAACATTGAAGCCCAGTCCTGACTTTCGGTACCGCCGGCGCCTGAATTAATCTTTATCACCGCACCCAAAGAATCCTCTTCACGACGCAACATATTACGCAGTTCCATCGCTTCAAGTTTAGATATAAGCTGACTATACATCTCGTCAATCTCCGACTCCTCTACAAGTCCTTCTTTAAGGAAATCCCATGCAAGACGCAATTCATTGACAGCTTTATCAATTTCATCATATCCGTCAATCCATTGATGCAGCTCTTTTACTTTTTTCATTTGAGCCTGCGCTTCTTTCTGATGTTCCCAAAAATCCGGTACATGAGTGCGCAATTCCTCCTCTTCTACTTCGACACGCTTACTGTCGATGTCAAAGATACCTCCCCAGCGCATCCTTGCGCTCTATCGTCTCTTTTAGCTGTTCAAAAGTTATCATTTACTTTCTTTTTAGTGATTGTATTATTTAATTATTTCGCATACATCGCTTCTATTTCACGGGCATAACGGCTGTTAATCACAGGACGCCTTATTTTTAGCGTATTGGTCAATTCACCCGCTTCCATAGTAAACTCCTTGGGAAGCAATACGAATTTTTTCACCTTCTCATAATTGGCAAATCCTTTTTGGAGTTTGTCGATACGTTCTTGTATCATTGTTCTGATTTCAGCATTATTCACCAGTTCCACAATTGATTTATACTGAATATGTTTCTGATGGGCATATTCTTTCAATGCTTCAAACGCAGGAATGATTATCGCTGTAACATATTTACGTTGGTCGCCGATGACTGCAACCTGCTCGATATATTTATCCTCTCCAAGACGGCTTTCAATCGCTTGAGGAGCTATGTATTTACCATTGGACGTTTTAAATAAGTCTTTTATGCGTTCAGTGAGAATCAAGGCTCCGGTATCGTCGATTTTTCCGGCATCGCCGGTACGGAACCAACCGTCGTCAGTAAACGCAGCAGCTGTCTCTTCCGGTTTGTTGAAATAGCCGGCCATAACAGTAGGAGCTTTTACCAATATCTCATTATTAGAATCTATTTTCACCTGGATACGCGGCAATAAAGTCCCGATCGTACCTATCTCATATCCTATTTCCGGATAACAGCATACTGATGCGGTCGTCTCCGATAAACCATATCCTATTACAATATTTATCCCGCAAGAATGAAGAAACTCAACAATTGTATTTGACAAAGGAGCTCCTGCTGTCGGGAAAATATTTCCATGTTCAATCCCGATTACTTTTTTCATCGGCATAAACACATGTTTCTCATAAAACCCATATTCCTTGCCAAGCCAGAAAGGAATTTTTCTACCCAATCTTTTATAATCAAGATGGTATCGCCGTCCCACTTTCAATGCTCGTTTAACAAGGAGCTGCTGCACGGAATTCATTCTTTTTATTTTAGCCTGAACAGCCGAATACACTTTTTCCCAAAATCTCGGGACTGAACACATACATGTAGGATGAACCTCTCTTATACTATTCTGTATGTCATGCGGATCAAGGTTAACATATATTTTCATTCCCATCAACATACAGAAATATGTCCATGCTTTTTCAAATATATGGCTCAACGGGAGAAAACAAATCGACGTATCGCTATCACTGAGCATAGTCAGCCGATCCAAATGAATCTCCATCGCGGCATCAAAACAAGAATGCAGAAGAATAGCTCCTTTAGGCTCTCCAGTAGTTCCTGAAGTATATAATAATGTAGCGGTATCAGCCGGTTTAGCTTCCGACCTTCTCTTTTCCACTTCAGCCTTACATAAATCAGAAGCGGCAAGTCCCGATTTCAAAAAAGAATCAAATGACAAAGTCGTTTCATCTCCCGATAAAACGACAGTTGAATCATACACGACTATCCGCTTAAGACAAGAGCTCGTTTTTTGAATCCTCACAGCAATTTCATATTGCGAAGCATCACCCACAAACAATATTTTAATACCTGCATCTTCAACTATATATCTGGCCTGTTCCTCGCTACTTGTAGAATATATTGAAACAGGAATCGCCCGATTATAAAATGAAGCAAAATCAGTTATCAAAATTTCCGGACGATTTGCAGAGAATACTCCGACGCAATCTCCCGGCACGATTCCCAGAATATCCAATGCACATGCCCCGATGTTTACATTATCACGGAATTTATTCCAGGATGTGTCACACCAAGGCCCTTGAAAAGAATTCTTGAAGCTGTACACTGCTCTGTCTCCATATTTCAATGCTTGTTTTTCAACAAGATTTGTCAGAATATTTGGCATGTCATTTTTATTTGCTACAAATTTAGCCCCATTTAACTTAGTTAAACCATTTTTTGAGAATAAAACTGGCTGTGTTTTAACACTCGTTCACCACGTTTTGATATTCTGCCATATATTTTAACTAATTTTCAACATTCATTAATCATATACATGTAAACAAACATCTCCGGTATATGTGACCGGAGATGTGAAAAAACAATTTTCGGCAAATATTATTCCATCAATTTGCGATAACGTTTTCTTGGAAGCTCCTTGCCGCCGTTACGAGCTTTTTTATATTCTTCGTAATCAGAATAAGATCCTTCATAAAACACGACATCGCCGTCTCCCTCAAATGATAGAATATGAGTACATATTCTGTCAAGGAACCAACGGTCGTGACTGACAACCACAGCACATCCGGCAAACTCTTCAAGTCCCTCTTCCAACGCCCGTAAGGTGTTTACATCAATATCATTGGTGGGTTCGTCAAGCAACAACACATTTCCTTCTTCTTTTAATGCCATTGCAAGATGAAGACGGTTACGTTCTCCTCCCGACAACACTCCGATTTTCTTTTCCTGGTCAGCTCCGGTAAAATTAAACTTAGAAAGATAAGCACGGGCATTCATATCGCGTCCACCCATTCTAAAAGTTTCTACTCCTTGTGATATTACTTCATATACTGTCTTTTCAGGGAGAAGATCATGGTGACGCTGGTCGACATAAGCAATTTTCACGGTTTCTCCGACCTCAAAAGATCCATTATCGGGAGTCTCATGCCCCATTATCAAACGGAACAACGTGGTTTTTCCGGCGCCATTCGGACCGATTACGCCTACAATTCCGTTAGGAGGCAATGAAAAATTTAAGTCTTTAAACAATTGTTTTTTGCCAAATGCTTTAGCCAACGAAGTAGCCTCAATCACTTTATTGCCAAGACGAGGGCCATTCGGAATAAATATTTCAAGTTTTTCTTCCCGTGTCTTCTGGTCTTCGTTAAGCAATCGGTCATAAGAATTCAGACGTGCTTTCCCTTTTGCTTGACGAGCCTTAGGAGCCATTCTTACCCATTCCAATTCACGCTCAAGAGTCTTACGGCGTTTACTTGCCTGCTTCTCTTCCTGAGCCATACGCTTGGTTTTCTGCTCAAGCCATGATGAATAATTGCCTTTCCATGGAATTCCCTCTCCACGGTCAAGTTCCAGAATCCATCCGGCAACATGGTCAAGGAAATAACGATCGTGAGTAATCGCAATGACAGTCCCCGGATATTGTTGGAGATGCTGTTCAAGCCAGTCTATTGATTCTGCGTCAAGGTGGTTGGTCGGTTCATCAAGCAGCAACACGTCAGGCTGTTGAAGCAACAGACGGCATAATGCGACACGACGACGCTCACCGCCCGAAAGTGTTGAAATTATCTGGTCATCAGGCGGACATTGGAGAGCATCCATAGCTCGTTCGAGTTTGCTGTCGATATTCCATGCATCTGCGGCATCAAGTTTGTCTTGCAATTCTGCCTGACGCTGAATAAGAGCATCCATCTTATCAGGGTTATCAAGGACATCAGAATCACCAAACGCTTCATTCACCTTATCAAATTCAGCAAGCAAATCCATAATGGGCTGCACACCCTCCCTTACAACTTCAATCACAGTCTTGTCAGGATCCAACTGAGGTTCCTGTTCAAGATATCCAACAGAATATCCCGGAGAAAACACAACTTCTCCCTGATATTGCTTGTCAATGCCTGCGATTATCTTAAGGAGTGAAGATTTACCCGAACCATTAAGACCGATAATTCCGATTTTAGCGCCATAAAAAAACGAGAGATAAATATTTTTAAGTACTTGCTTTTGTGGTGGATAGATTTTACTAACCCCAACCATCGAAAATATTATTTTTTTATCGTCTGCCATGAATTTTATTTTTTAGGAGCATATTTAACTGGATAGCCTACGCGTTTTTTACCGGAAACAATATTATTGAGCTTCCCTCTAATAAGTTGCTTTCTAATTGGAGAAATATGGTCAATATAAAGCATTCCCTCAAGATGATCACACTCATGTTGAACTATTCTGGCAAGAAATCCGGAAATCTCCTCAGAGTGTTCATTGAAATCCTCGTCTTCCCATGTAAGACGTATGTGTTCTACACGAGGCACTGATTCGCTAAGGTCAGGAAGACTTAGACATCCTTCATCACGAGTCACTTTCTCTCCGTCCAATATTTCAATCTCAGGATTTATAAGAGTATATTTTTTACCGGCGCATTCAGGAAACGCATCTGCCACAGGAGAAGCATCTATAACTACAATACGGTCATTACGACCTACTTGCGGCGCTGCCAGTCCTACCCCTTCGGAATAATACATCGTTTCCCACATGTCAGCGATAAATTTCTTTAGTTCAGGATAGCCGGGCTCAACGTCATTCGATTCATTACGAAGCACTGGATGGCCATAAAGATATATCGGTAATTTCATGATTTATATGATTTACTTTGTATATAATCGTTTAATATTATAGTAGCCGCCATTTCGTCAACAATAGCTTTATCCTGACGGCGGGATTTACGCATACCCCCGTCAATCATAGCCCTATGAGCCATTGTCGACGTAAAACGTTCATCCCAGAAGATAATTTCAATTGATTCCGGCAATACCTTGCGAAGTTGTTGAATTCCCGGAATGATATATCTCATCGATTCCGAGGGCTGCCCGTCAAGAGTCGACGGTTTTCCCACAATAATAGCGTCAACCGACTCTTTGGATATATAGTTCCTCACAAATTCAGTAAGGCTGCTTGTCGCTACCGTAGTCAATCCTGTCGCAACAATCCGACATATGTCTGTAACAGCAATCCCGCAGCGCTTACGTCCATAATCAATCGACATCAATCTTCCCATGCTACAAATTTACAAAAAATCATCGAATACAACTATGAGGATTTATAAAAACACAAATATAAAACATCTATAAAGATGTGATAAATCTTTATATTTCAAAGAAAACATTTCTTCCATTTGCCAGACATTACTTATTTTAATACTAATTAATACCTCCAAAAAATTTAGACATGGTTAAATTTACTAAAATTATAGCTATATAAACAAATTTTCAAAATGCATTTATAACTTTCTTATGGTTATGCCGGAGAGGGAGGCCTTACCCGCTATTGGAATGAATTTAATTGCGATTTGTCCGTCATCATTATTGACCATATACCGTTTACGCACAGGCTGGAAATAATTGTCGGCATCAGCCGGAGAAAAATCAGATTCATAAATCTCCCCGTCAATAACAATATTCATACGCGTATCCCCGACATGAACTTTTAAATCATTCCGTCCTAACAGATACGGACTACCTGAAGATGGACGATTAACATCGGTCATCAACAATTCAACCTCATAACGTCCTGCAGGGACATCAAATCGATACTCAGAAATTCCTTCTCGATATGTTTGATAAACCGGACCGTCGACAGTATTGAATATCTCAGAAGTTGTAGATTTGGTATCACCGCCGATATATCCCCAACCGGTTTCAGAATAATTCCGATCCGGCAGCCATGTCAGATGATCAAAATCAGATGTGAACGCACAATCACTCCCAACGTTAACGGCAAGAAGTTCGCCGGCTAATATATCAGGATAATTCCGTATATTGACAACCGAAACATCTTCAATAACCGCTCCATTCTTTATCGCCCGAGCTGTAATCGTTGATTTACCCTGATGGAAATCGACATCAAAAACACAATTAAAGTTGTCCATGCTCTTTTTACCGACAAAAACGCCATTGACATACAACTCGACTTCATCCACATTTCCATAAACTTTTATCGGCATCCGCTCACCATCGTTAACGACCCGTTCTTCCCAATCCCTGACAGCAATATGAAGCACCGGTATATCGTCACGCCAAGCTGATTTGAAATAATATGCCACATCCTTCCAATCCCGATTATTATAAAGCAATCCCTTGTTATTAACTCTTGGCATAGACTCCTGACGCTCAGCGACATTGAAATCTATAAAATTCCAATACGCTCCTCCCGAAATAAAATCATGATTCTCAATGTATGGCAAATAATGTTCCACATATTTTTGCTGATATTCAATCGAGAAATCAAATGGCACAGGCCGAAGAGAATGCAATCTCCGGTCAGAACCGGCTCCCCATTCACTTACTATTATTGGCTTTCCAGGAAAACGTTTGTGCTGATTTTCAAGATAACGGTCAAATTCGCTCAAATCTCCGCCATACCATCCCTGATAAAGATTCCATCCTGTGACATCGGTAATATTCAATCCTTCTTTATTATATCGGTCAGAACCATGAAACGCAGTAAATGACACTCTTGAGTCATCTTCTTCTTTCAGAACTTTTTCAAGACGATGAGCAAGGCTCAATGTATGGTCACGCACTCCTTGCCATGAGTTGTCGTCTTCCCCGGGAGCTCTAAGCAAAATTTCATTCATATATCCCCAACCGATTACTGACGGATGATTACGATGCTGACGTATCATCTCTACAAGACCAATCTCAGCGTTTTTATTAAATCCGGGAGTCGAATCGACTCTATTGATAACAGGAATCTCTTCCCAAACAAGCAATCCCAACCTGTCACATTCATCAAGAACCGCGTCATCCTGAGGGTAATGCGCCAATCTGACAAAATTAGCACCCATTTCCTTTATATATTCAAAATCTTTTCGATGAGCGGCATCGCTTAAAGCCCATCCAAGGGGAGCCATATCCTGATGACGGTTAACTCCTCTAAGTTTTACATGCTTTCCATTTAAAAAGAAACCTTTCTCTCCATCAAATTCAAACCATCTGAACCCTATATTATTGACAATCTCATCCAGTTTTTCCCCACTTTGCGCACTTATAATCTCAGTTTTGACAGTATATAAATCAGGACTTTCCGGGCTCCACAATTTAGGCTCACTCACTTTATTGATATTATCTTCAATTTTTACAGTCTGCATCGACGGTATTTTCACTTTTTTATCAGAAGAGGCCACTACATTACCGTCGGGAGCGAAAAGAGTATTTCTTAAGATTATCACGGCAGGAGACGGAGAATCATTTGTAACTCCGCTAACGATTTTTACTGTGGCTCTTTTTGAATCGACTTGTGACACAATAACTGCAACACCATTGCTTCCGAAATCCGACATGTCAAAATGCAACTGATGAGTAGAAATCAACCAAGTGTCACGATATATGCCGCCCCAAAATGTAAAATCAGCCGATATAGGCCCAACATCCTGTCTGGAATTATCAACCGAGACAATTAATTCATTATTTCCGGGAACAAGATTATCAGTAACGTCAACAATGAAAGCAGTATATCCGGCGGCATGCGACATCATCGGTCTGTTATTGACTGAGACATCCGCAACTTTATTTGCAGCATCAAACTTAATATAATATCGTCTGTCAGGCATAATCTCGTTAAGCGAAATATTTTTACGATATATTCCTTTTCCTTTATAATAATCACGTGTCTTATATGCATCCTCATTAAAAGTATGAGGGATAGCCACACGCGTCCATTCACTTTGGTTAGGGAATCTAAAATCCCAACAATCATTTATTGTCTTTACAATTCGTCCGGCTTGCAATGGAAATGCCACTCCCATTAATATTAGACAAAAGCCGATTATCACATTCATTCTTTTCATGGAATTCAATATTAAAAAATGAGCCACTATCATGAATTCTCCAAAAGAATTCAGTCAGTGGCTCAAAACTAAACTAATTGGATAATACTGCTAATCAAGATTAAACTCAACCGAGGATTGCGGCTTATCGCTTGCCGAAGCAACCATAGCCACAAATTTACCCGGTTCGGCAACCCAGGCATGAGTGTCCGCGTCAAAATAGCTCAAAGCGTCCTTATCAATCGTAAAAGTCACTTCCTGAGTTTCACCGGGCTGCAAAAACACTTTAGCAAAACCTTTAAGCTCTTTTACAGGGCGCACAACTGAACATTTTGAATCGGAAATATAGAGTTGCACCACTTCAGCACCTGCCATTTTGCCTGAATTTGTAATCGGAACCGTAAACGTTATCTTGTCATCAGAAGTCATAGTCTTACGGTCGGCTTTAAGTTTTCCATAACTGAATGTCGTATAACTTAATCCATGTCCAAAAGCAAAAAGAGGCGCGATTTTCTTAGTGTCATGCCAACGATAGCCCACAAGAATACCTTCATTATATTGCACATCCCATATATTTTCGTCTGCACGTTTTATCCCCAGATAATTTCCATTTGCAGCATGCGCAGCCGCATCTTCAAGACGGGCAGGAAATGAAAATGGCAATTTTCCTGATGGATTAACCTTTCCAAACAAAATATCGGCGATTGAATTACCTGATTCAGAGCCCAAGAACCATGCCTGAACAATGGCAGGCACCTTCTTTACCCATGGCATTGCGACAGCATTTCCGCTGACATTTATAACAATCAGATTTTTATTGGCATCGGCCAAAGCTTCGATAACGGCATCCTGGTTATAAGGCAATTCAAGAGCTTCGCGGTCAGAATCTTCGCAATCCTGATGTTTGCTTTTGTTCAATCCTCCGACAAAAACAACATAATCGGCTTTTTTCGCTTTCGCTACAGCTTCAGCAATTAGTTCATCAGCTGAACGATTATCTGTCAGATCTTGACCGGTCGTAACTCCGTTATAAGCCCCGGTCACATCTCCTACATATCCTCGAGCATATTCGACGGTGCAACCTGCGCTATTTGCCATATTACAGATACCGTCATAAGGAAGAACCTCCCTTTGGACTTTAAGAGAAGAGCTACCTCCGCCCACTGTCATCATTTTTATCGCATTTTCTCCGACAACAAGTATATGACAGCTTTTTGAAGTATTTAATGGAAGCACATTGTTTTCATTACGCAAAAGTACGATTCCGGCATCTCCTATTTTACGGGCGGC